>CBDUTX010000235.1:0-4093 GCA_965370235.1 uncultured Desulfuromonadaceae bacterium
ACATGGATGCAACAAACTTCTCCGGTTACTTCAAATTTAAGTTCTGTATATTTTATAAATGATACAACCGGAATGATTGCAGGAGATTCCGGGATAGTACTGAAAACTGTTAATAGCGGTTTAAATTGGCATATTCTTAATACAAATTCATCAGTTAATTTAAATGATATTCACATTATTGATGACAGCACAGGTTTTGTTGCAGGAGATTCAGGAATAATTTTATATTTAAATCCTTATGGGAATTGGATAACTCAAAGCTCAGGAACAATACAAAATCTAAATTCAATTGTTTTTGTTGATAGTTTTCAAGGTTGGGTTGGTGGTGATTCAGGAATAATTCTCCATACTACAGATGCAGGTTCTAGCTGGATTAAACAAAGGTCTGGTACAAATAATAATATTAATTCAATATATTTTGTAAATTCAGAGAAAGGTTGGGCAGTTGGAGATGGATGTTTTGTCTTGCATACTCATACAGGAGGTTCATCTTTTGTCGAGGAGAATAATAGCAGTATAGATTTTTCAGTTTTACATATTTCTCCAAATCCTTTTTCATCTCAGGCACAAATACAATTTGTTTTAAATCATAGCGAATATATTTCATTAAATATTTACAATATTGTCGGACAAAAAGTTAAAGAGTTTAATAAAATTTATGGACAGGTTGGGATAAATACTGTTTATTGGGATGGAAAAGATAATAATGATGAATTTTTACCAAACGGATTATATTTTATTAACATATTAAAAAATCAAATTGATTTAAATACAATTGAGCGAATAATTATTTTAAGATAAAATACTTTCATTTTTTAAATTTCTCAAACACTATTGATTGTTGTGTACAATTTAAAAAATGGAAAAATTTATGACTATAAATTTTAGAACATATATCAAAGATAATGACTTTCAAAATATTAGTGATTTTCTAATTAAACTTTATCAACCAATGAACAGGGATGGAAATTGGTTTCAAGCGATTTGGGAGTACTCCAGCTTTCATCCATGGACTGATACTTCAGCACTTAATAAAATAGGTATTTGGGAAGATGATGGAGAAATTATAGCAACAATAATCTATGATATGAGTAAAACCGATATATCGTTTTGCATTCATCCAAAATATAAGTATCTTAAAAAAGAAATGCTTGAATATGCTGAAGTAAACATGTCCAAAAAAAATAAAAGTGGTTGCAAATTCCTGAGATTATTCATTAGTGATTTTGATAAAGAACTGGAAGAATTAGTAAAGTCAAAGGGATACAATCATGAGACAGAATTAGATCGTGCTGTGTCATGTTTCAATATTCCAATTCCTTTAACTGAACCGATTTTACCTGAAGGATTCAAATTTAAATCTTTAGCTGAAGATAATGACCTTAGAAAGATACATCGAGTTATGCATCGGGGCTTTAATCATCCTGGAGAACCTCCGGAAAATGAGATTGATGATAGAAAGAAAATGCAGTCAGCACCAAATTTCCGAACTGATTTAACAATTGTTGTTGAATCACCAAAAGGAGATTTTGTTACATATTGTGGAATGTGGTACGATAAAACAAATCGTTTTGGATATGTAGAACCTGTTGCAACTGACCCGGATTATCGTCGAATGGGTCTAGGTCGTGCAAGTGTTTTAGAAAGTATAAGAAGATGCGGATTAGAAGGTGCTGAAGTTGCTTATGTTTGGACAGATATGCCCTTTTATTTATCCTTTGGTTTTAGAAAAATATATACACATAATTGTTATGTTAAAAAAATGATTGAAGATTAACGAATGCAGATTTGCGAAGTTTAAAATATGAAAAGAAATGAATTAGAAGAGCGATTGATAGATTTTTCAGTTTTGATAATCAAATTCTCGAATGAGGTAATAAGACAAAAGCTGCTAAACATTTATCAGTGCAAATAATCCGATCTGGAACATCTGTAGCATTAAATTATGGAGAAGCACAAAGTGCAGAATCGAAAAAGACTTTATACATAAGATGCAGGTAGTATTAAAAGAATTACGAGAAACATTTGTTTGTCTCAGAATATTAAAAAAAGCCTTATTATGCACTAATGATGAATTGCTTTTAAAGGTTCTGAAAGAAAACGACGAATTGATATCAATCTTTGTAAAAAGTGTATCGACAGCGCAAAAAACTTCTGAAATCAAAAATCGTTAATCGTTGTTTGTAAATCAAAAAAGAACAATATAACAACAAAATGGAGTAGACAAATGGCAATTTTAAAAAGGAAATAATACTTCCCTTTGCTGATCATCCGAAGCGTTGGGTAAAGCTCTTTGATTGATATGAACATAAATTATTATATAGAAACATCTTAAAACAAATATTGGGGATAAAGATGAAAAAAAATATTCATTTTATTATTTTAAATTTAATACTAATTTATTCTTCTCTTCAGGCACAAATTAATGTGGATTTTCATATTAATACTAACCAGGGAAGAGGACAAATAAGTCCATATATTTATGGTGTAAATTTTGCAGTTAATAATTTCACAACAGCGAGAAGAATGGGTGGTAATAGACTCACAGGTTTTAATTGGGAAAACAATGCTTCAAATGCCGGAGATGATTATTTTCATTCAAGTGATAATTATATACCATGGATTCTGGGGGTTCCTTATTATAATTATGATATACCGGGGATATCATTAACAACTTTTCATGATTCATCATTAAATTATAATAATTATACTTTACTTACATTACAGATGGCTGGTTATGCTGCACGTGATAAAAATGGCACTGTTGAAGTTTGGGAAACTGCTCCATCTCCTCGATGGGTAGAAGTGATCAACAGAAAAGATTCAGTACTTTTGTTAATACCTGATACAACCGACAGTGTTCTTTATGTTGATGAAATGTTAAATTTTTTAATTAATACTTATGGAGCAGCAAATACCGCAACAGGTATTAAAGGTTATATTTTAGATAATGAACCTGCATTATGGGCATATACTCATCCAAGGCTTCATCCTGATACTCTAACCATTTCTGAATTAATGTCTAAATCAATCGATTTGGCAGCAACAGTAAAAGAAATGGATTCATTTGCAGAAGTTTTCGGACCGGATTTATATGGTTTTTCTGCTTTTTTAGATTTACAAGGTGCTTCTGATTGGAATAATTATAGTGGAACTTATGACAGGTTTATAGAAGCTTATCTGGATTTAATGAAGCAGGCTTCAGATTCGGTAGGGTATAGACTTTTAGATGTTCTTGATGTTCATTGGTATCCGGAACCGGCAGGTGTCTATAGTGGAGATACTTCACAAAATGTTTCACAAACAAGAATGCAGTTACCTCGTTCTTTATGGGATTCAATTTATGTTGAAGATAGCTGGATTGGTCAGTATTTCAGTCCGGTAGTAATTATTCACTATCTTAATGATGCAATATTACAATATTATCCTGATACAAAATTATCAATTACTGAATATGATTATGGAGCTGCAAACCATATTTCAGGAGGAATAGCACAGGTTGAAGCATTAGGAATTTTTGGGAAATTTGGAGTTTATTTTGCTTCAAAATGGGGATCAAAAGAAGAATATATTACAACAGCATTTAATATTTATAGAAATTATAATGGAAATTCAAATAGATTTGGGAGTACAAAAGTGTTAGCAACAATGAATGATACTTCAAATACTTCTATATATGCTTCAATTGATGATGATGATACGACATCTCTTCATATTATTGTTATAAATAAAAATTATGATAGTTTAGTAAATGGTAATTTTCAAATCACTGGTAATTTTCAATATAATATAGCTGAAATCTGGTATTTTAATAAATTTGATACTTTAATACATAATGCAACAGGTTTTTCAATTACAAACAATCAATTTGTTTTTAATCTGGCTCCTTTATCTGTTTATCATATTGTTATAAAGGTTGACGGAAGTTATATTGATGAAGAGATAGGTTCAGAAATAAATAATTTTACAATTTTTCATAATTCTTTAAAGAAAGAAATATATATTAATTTTTTTGAAAATATTACTTCTGAAATATTTATTTCAATCTATGATATTTCCGGGAAAAAGTTAAAAGAGTTGAATATTATTCCAT
>CBDUTX010000236.1:0-4064 GCA_965370235.1 uncultured Desulfuromonadaceae bacterium
TTATAAATCTTCCTGAAGTATGCACAATTAGGATATATACATTGTCCGGTGATCTCGTTAGAACCCTGGAGCATGATGGAAGTGAGACAAACAGTGTTTCGGAGGATTGGAATCTGATATCAAATGACGTACAGTTAATAGCAAGTGGAATATATTTATATTCTGTCGAAGAACCTGGTGGTAATACCCAGGTTGGCAAATTTGTGATATTAAAGTAGAGAGGAGGTAAGTAATGAGAAAGTTGATAATTATAACTATTATACTTCTTCCTATAATACTTGCAGCGCAATCTAATGTAGGTACTGCCGGGTTCATGTTTATGATGATGACACCAACTGCAAGAGGAGCTGCAATGGGCAATGCTCTGACAGCTCTGGCAGATGATGGGTCAGCATTGTATCATAATCCTGCCGGGATAGCGATGGTGAGGAGTATTTTAGTGAAGGAAGGTGATTCGTCATATTACCAAAGAGCTTTGCATCTGGCACCAATTAAGGTTGCTGTCGGAGGTACGAAATATGTTGCAGGTATCTATCATACATATGTCGGTATCAGTTATCCTGTCAGCCAGTCTATTGGAACTATCGGTTTTCAAACTATATATCTTGGTACAGATGATATGGAAGAGACAGCTCCTCCGGGTTTTGGCTTGCCGGTTGATTCACTCGGGAGGACAGGCAGGACATTCAAAGCAGGAGATATGGCTATAGGACTGTCATATGCCCGTATGCTAACAGATAAGTTCAGCCTCGGATTGTCATTGAAGTATCTGCAGAGTAATATACATGATTATTCTGCAAGTCAGGTGGTATTTGATGTTGGAATGCTTTATGACACGCATTTCAAGACAATAATGATAGGTATAGTTATGATGAACTTCGGAGGTAGTGCGAAGTATATAACGGAAGAGTTTAATATGCCTCAAGATTTTAGATTAGGGATATCTTTTACTCCATTGAAGAGTGGTTATCATAAAATAGTATGTGATATGGAGATAAGTCATCCAAATCATCTTGATGACAGATTTTTTCTCGGCTCTGAGTATTCGTTCAATAACATGCTGTTTTTAAGACTTGGGCTGAAACCAGGATTTTACAATAAAGAAAGTTTTGACGAGGATGGAAATTCAGAAATCGAGAGAACTTATATCAGTGAAGAATTATTCTCGACAGGTGTAGGTTTCAATATTCCTGTAGGTATCGGCAATTCTATTTCGATTGACTATGCTTATACGATGTTCGATTATCTTGGAAATGTGCACAGAGTCTCTCTTGGAGCTCAATTTTAATTTAAAACAGGTTTCCCTGATTTCAGGGAAACCTGTTTACGACCTGCATCAAGGAGGTAATATTACGTGCTAGATATATTTGCTAAAGGCGGATGGGCTATGTGGCTGCTGCTTATAGCCAGTGTTGTAGGCATTGCTACAGTTATTGAGAGATTGATTGTCCTGTTTATAGCTTCAAAGAAACAGAAGAAATTTCTGAAAGAATTTGCAAGTTCATATAGTGTGGAAGATAATGGAAAAAAAGCTCTCGAAATCTGTTATTCATACAACACGGTAATTTCCAGGGTTGTTGAATCACTGGTGCTCCAAAATAATAAATACAAAGATCTTGATGAAGAGGACAAGAAATATGCACTTGAAGATGCTGTTAATCTTGCTGCTATCCGTGAACTTGAAACACTTGACAGGGGATTGGATGTTCTCGCAGCAGTTTCAACAATTGCCCCGCTGATAGGTTTTCTGGGTACAGTTGTTGGGATGATGATGGCTTTTGATTCCATTGCTAAAGCTGCAACTGTTGATCCCATCCTTGTTGCAAGCGGTATCCAGGTGGCTCTCATTACAACAGCAACAGGTCTTCTGATTGCATTTCCTGTAAGTGCATTTCATGTTTTTTTCACATCGAAAATCAACAATATAACGAAAGAAGTAGAATATTCTTCTGTAAAAGTAATAGATTTTCTTCTTGGCAGAGCCCGAGCAAATGATTTGGAAAAATAAATTTAACAAAGGAGGTTAACCGAATGAAAAGAACAGTATTAATAATTATAAGTTTATTGATGATTACGTGCATGTTGTATGGACTTACAACACCTGTATTGATAAACGATAAGTCATGCTGGAGAGGAATTGTACAACCAGGCAGAAATTGTATAAGTAAAGGAGATACAATTTCAGCTATATTTTCCCAAATAACAACAGATCCTAATGATTTTCAGAGATTCACTCAGGCATACTCGGTAGATGGAGGAGCAACCTGGAATGCTGGTCAGATTGGTCTGACTAACTGTGAGAGAACATATCCCCATCAGGATCAAATCGATCATGTTGGTAAACCGGGAAGACCATATAGTATTGATCCTCAGTTGATATGGCTGGAAAAACATTATCCGGGAGGTACCGGAGAAGTTTATTATGCACATGACGATCTGGTTCCTTACCAACTATTCACACCTGTAGAGATAAAAGATGTTAAAGGATATTTCCCGACTCTTTGTGTATGGGGGATAACTGCAGACACGATCTTTGCAACTTCATGTGATGTAGGTACTGATGACATCTATGGATGGAGATCAGAGGATCATGGAGCAACCTGGATAGATGATGGCGCTATAATACCAAATGCAGGAGCCGGCGGTCAGGTAGCACCTATGGTTGACAATGGAACTGATGGATATTCTTTTATGATATTTGGAAGGCAGGGAGCCCCAGGATTAAGAGTACCTGCTCAATACTGCGAAAGTGTTGACTACGGAGCAACATGGACAGCATATGATACTGTTGGTAACATGCCATTTTATCCAGGTAAGGATATTCTTTCTATTGCATGGCGTGGATATTCAATGGTAGTAGATGGTTCTACAAATACTCCTTATATTGCTTGTGAATTAAATGAAAGTACAGATCCCTCAACTGCTGTAAATGTCGGAGAACTCTATTTCACCAAGCCTATAAGCGGTTCACCGGGGGCATATGTTTTTGGTGACTGGGTTGGAGTTAGTATTGCATATCCTGATTCATATGATTATCACATGGGTGATCCTACCATTGGTTTTTACTATTCAGACGCTGGAATTGTTCTTTATATAATTTACTCGGAACAAATGGATGCAGCAGGATATGTAACACGTGAAATAGTTGCCGCAACATCTACAGATGAAGGGGTTACCTGGAATATTGATACTGTAACAACTCCGGATGATTCTACTAATAATAAGGCTTTTACTTCTGCTGCACGTTATGTTACCGCGGATAGTTTGATACATGTAGTTTATCATCGAATTTATGAAGCAGGTGCATCAGCTCAATCAAATGACCTTGAAGAGTACGAATTATGGCATACTGCTATCAATGTAGTAACTGACCTTGGATTACCGGCACCGGTAGGTGTTGAAGAAGGTCTTGATATACCACAAATATTCATGTACGAAGTTTCGACTTTCACAAGAGATAATCTCTGTACATTCAGAATTTCCCTTCCTGAAGGTGGTCACACAACTTTAGATGTATACGATGCCCTGGGTCGCCGTGTTGCCACTGTATATGATGGATATTTAAATCCTGGTATTAACAATGTCGAATGGAATGTTGAAGGAATAGCAAGCGGTTCATATATTTACAGATTAACTGCAAATGGTTTCACTCAGTCTGATAAAGTGCTTGTGTATTAATGTTTTAAGTTTAAATTTGCTCTGATTCGGGCAAACAGAGAGGTGTCTATTCGACACCTCTTTTTTTACATTAAATATCTTGCCAATATAATAAATACCACTAAAATAATTCCATAATAAATGTAATTATTTCTTTGAAACAATTCAAATTTATTATTTTTCTATTGATTATAATTTAAGTTAGTTATAAACTTTAAATGACTTTAAGAGTGAAGTCTATCGACTAACACTCCGCAATAATATAAGGAGGTTGTAATGAGGAAATTAGCAATAATAGTTGTGATAATATTGGGTGTTTTAACAACCTCGGTCGCTTTTGCCACTACAAGGGAAGGATACAGACCTTATGTTGTTAATCCTTATACACAATTTAATAATCAGAATGC
>CBDUTX010000237.1:0-4032 GCA_965370235.1 uncultured Desulfuromonadaceae bacterium
TTTTCATCACACTAAAATAACAATTGATATTTATTTAACATTCTGAAAGTATAGTATTTTTCCTTGAGGATATATTAAATCTAACTTAACTTATCAAAAAAAATACAACTTATAATATGATATAACAAGAAATAATTAATAAGTTAAAGTGATAAAATTGAGAGATGGAATTTTAATTTACAACCATTTCACAAAATAAACTGGAGTTGTCAATTTCATGAATTGTTGTTTGAACATCAAAGTGAGAAGCTAATTCAAAGAATTCTTGCTCAGAATAAGTTGTTGCTTTAAACCCATCTTTACAAATAATAACTCCATTTTTAGTCAGTTTATAATCAATTTCACCTATTAATCCATGATCAGCTTGAATTTGGAACCATTTAATCCTGTTATCCCAAAATTTATCTGAGTATGTTGAGAAAAGAACACTGCCTTCCTTTCTGGTAACACGAATTGACTCTTTTATAAGTCTTAGTGGATTTATCTTGAATGCTGAAATACCATTTTGAACACATATAACCATATCAAAAAAATTGTTATCAAATTTCAAATCAATTGCATCCATTGTATAAAACTCACAATTCTCATTGTTTCCAATATTTTTTGTAGCCAATTGAATATTATCTTTTGAAATATCAATTCCAATAACTTTTTTTGCTTTTTCTAATAACCTAATAGCTACTCTTCCATATCCACAGCCTAAATCTAATACTACATCATTCTGACTTATTTTATTCATCACAAAGGTTATTTCAGCTTCCAGAAATTGCTTAACTCTTGCAGGTGCAATTTCGTAGCATCTTTGCAATTTATTTGAGTTCAGTAAATATGTATAATAATTTGTCATATTGTTTTTTTCAATTCTTATATTAATGTTTTGTTTTTCATTTTACAATTTCTCTTTACATTAATTATACAAGTTATTGTACATTTGTCATTTTTCATGTTTATCATTTCTTTCCAATAATCCTGGACCATTTCGTAATAATTGATGAATCAAATAAACTGCTGTGATAAGAAGAATCGGAGATGTTGCTACACCTGGAATGTAGGCTCTCTTATATATCGCCAAAATACTATGTCCGATACCATTCATCATTTCAATAACAATCCAAAACCAGATCAATTTTCTTGCAAATATATAATTTCTGCGAACAGGGACAAGCCAACACCATAAACCAAATATAAATAGTCCAATGTTGATCACTATAAAGCAGGTTTCGATATTTCCGAAAACAAAATTGCGAAAGAGTTCTGTTATGGAAAAAATTTTCCATAGTTTTCCAATGTACTCTTCAATAGAGTGCAATCCTTGAAATAGGATCAGTATTATAAAAGTAGTTCTGATTGGGATACTTATAAAGCTTTTCATGTAAATATAGTGTGCAATGTCACTAAGGACATAAATTTAACCCATCTGTGTATATGTTATATTATTTGCAATCACAATCACATTCTTTTACAAGCAGATACTAATGAAATTTCAATACTATCATTCTTTAATGGCAAAAGATCTCCTTTTCCATGAGCAATACCTTTAAATAAACTCTCAATTTTAACATCAGCAAAATTTATTGTTTTCAAACTTTTCCTCATTCGATTGGTAGTAGCTAAAGCACCCGATCCAAATGCTTCAGCCATTTTCAAAGATCGACTACTTTCATCAGAAAACATAGATATCTCAATAAGTTCTTTATTTGTATTAAGTACTCTATACACCTCATCAAGAATTTCTTTTGGTTCGGTAGCATTATCAAAAGCACTCAAAGATGAGATCAAATCAATACTTTCTTTATAAATTGGTAAATTTCTACAATCGCAGGCAATAAAAATAAAATTGTCTACAACAATCATTTCTTCAAGTCGTTTTCTAACTTTATTCAGTACAAATTTACTAAGGTCTGAAAGGATTATAATTTTTCCTGAGAGATTCTTTAATACTCCGATATCATTAAAAATTCTTCCCATTCCTGTCGCTAAATCCAACAATATTTTATTATCAGGTTGAAGCATTTTTTTGTGTATGGCTTGAATGCCTTGCTCAATTGCAAAATCCATCTTTTCAACATTGATTTCACAAGAGATTTGTTGCAAATCATCTTCTTTTAATAAACCCTGTGACAACCATTCCTGGATTTGTTTCATTTGCTCTTCTTCAGTAGTTGAAGAACTCCAGTTATTTACGATTTCTTGTTCTCTTGACCCAAAATCAAAAATACCATCTTCAATCTTAAATACTCTTCCACAATTGCTACATTTTAAACTGCAATTTTCAAGTGATTTTATATTTAAAGTTGTTTTACATTTTGGGCAGCATAAAATATTATTAATAATATCGATATCCATTGTCTTCTCCCTTTTTTTGCGATTTCACCTGACCTCCTGATAAAAATATTTCGTTTAATAGAATTTTTATGATGTGCAAATTTTTCATTATTTAATTGTCAGTAAAATGTTTAATTTCAGAATTAAGAAATTCTTTGATGTATTCAACAAAACTTTCATTTATATCAATTTTAAAATTTTCTATTTTTTGTTTAGATAGTTCAATGAGCAAATCAATGCCTTTATGAAAACTTTTTATGATATTTAATTGAGCATTTAATGGGAATATTTCTTCAAGTTTAGATTTTTCATCAGTACTTAATTCTTCATAAAGAAGTACAAAATCTTGTGGCATCAGTTTTTTTCTTGATTCTTCTTGCCACCCAAAATGCTTTTCGTAGAGCAAGATTGGAATTATATTTGTTACACCTTTCCATCTTCTATACATGTCAAAATCTTTTCTAAACAAGCATTTTGTGAATCTTGGTACAGAGAACAAATAATCATAAAGTTGGTTAATCACAGGATTTTTAGAAACTATTTTAAGTTCTGATAATTTGGAAGTTGATTTTTTATTATCTTCATAAACTAAAAGCGTGTTGCTGAATATTATATTCTTATTATCAGGTATTAGTGAAAAATCAATTTTCTGATATGGTAAATAATCTCTAAGCATTATTGATTCTGCAAATGTTTTTTTTGTACTTTCCAGCCAAAGTGTTCCAATTATTGGAGAAATATCGTTGATTATACTTTTATAATTTACTTGTGTTTTTTCTAAATTGTTGGAGCAAACAATAATATCAATATCAGAAAATTGATCGTGTTTGTTTTCAACTTCTCTGCCAAAAAAGAAAATTTTAAAAACTTCTTCTTGTTGAGAAAATTGTTTTATTAGAGAATTTCTTAATTCATCACGTGTTTTGTATTTTGACATATTTTTATTTTATCCAAGTAAAAGTTACTTTCCGTCTAATGACCAGCGAATAGTCGAATGTACGACATCACGAAGCTGACTATTATTAATAGTAACTCCTAATATTCAAAAAGTATAAATTACATGGAGATACTTTTTACAATTATTTATATCCAACTGTTAAACTCATTTCATCCTCCAACAACCATTTATCTTCAGGATTATTTTCTATATATGTTTTGAGTTTTCTCAAACCAGCTACAAATTCTTCTTCGGAAAGTAAGGGTACTACTGAGGAAAATTTCAAGGATACTTTATTATAATGATCTGTAATATTTTTATAAGTATTTTGTTTCATTCTTATTGTATGTATATTTTTAAAACCTATATCTTTCAATATTTTCTCTAAATCATAAGTTTTTAAAGTCCTC
This sequence comes from uncultured Desulfuromonadaceae bacterium, assembly GCA_965370235.1. Taxonomy (GTDB): domain Bacteria; phylum SDB-A; class SDB-A; order SDB-A; family SDB-A; genus CBDUTX01. The sequence goes on from CBDUTX010000237.1 coordinate 3,673, forward strand.
TTTCTATCAATTTCTAATGTTTTTGGAAAAAAATTATGTACTACATCATTTTCTATCTGTTCTAAAGCTCCATGCCTAATAAAAATTTTACCATTATCAAATAATAATTTATAACAATTTTTTAAAAATTTCTTTTTATTATTTAGATGATGTAATAAATGAGACATGAAAACTATATTAAATATTGGTTCTAAAATATTAAAATTATCCAGGTCTGCTATTTCCCATTTAATTTTATGCATTGTATCTTTAATTTTTGCACTTTCTATCATTTCTTTTGAATTATCAATACCTGTCACTGGAAAAGAATATTTATATGCTAAAGGTACTGCAAATCGTCCAGTACCGCATCCTAAATCT
>CBDUTX010000238.1:0-4020 GCA_965370235.1 uncultured Desulfuromonadaceae bacterium
TAAAATATATTTCAAAAGAAATGGCACTCGCCCAAGTTAAAAAGGATTATCCCCAATTTTCAAGGTTACTTGGACCAAATTTTAATCCTCTCCCCGCTTCCTTCATCGTCTATCCATCATCAGGATTCAGGACTTCAAAATACCTTATACAGGTTGCATGTAAAATTGAAGACACTTTGGATGTTGCTCTCGGTCGTGTTGAAGAAATAAGCTTTGGTAAAGCCTGGATAGATAAGCTGGATAGATGGATCAAAACAATCACCATTGCAGACCTTGTAATAGGCTTGATAATTACAATAGCTTCAGTGTTTGTAATAGCAAATACAATCAAATTAAACGTATTTGCAAGAAGAGAACAGATTGCAATCATGAAATTAGTAGGAGCTTCTGACGGTCTTGTCAGCAGACCATTTCTTCTCGAGGGAAGTATACAGGGAATTATTTCAGGTTTACTTGCAAGTTCAGGTTTATACCTTGGTTTGAAAATACTTGGTAACTGGGCAAGTGATATAGTTTACCCTACCTCTTTATTTTTTATAGTACTTTCTTCCATCGGACTTTTATTTGGACTTTTTGGTAGCTGGTTGTCTTTAAGGAAATATTTAGTTGATCCTTGGATTGATGAAGAAATTCACAAAGGAGCATAGTTAATATGAAATTTTTCACATTCCCGGGTGGTATTCATCCACCGGAGAGAAAGGATATTGCAGAGAAATTTAAAATTGAAGAGATACCACTCCCCGATGAGGTTGTAATTCCTTTACAACAGCATATGGGAGCTCCTGCAAAACCTGTAGTTAAAAAAGGTGATTTTGTAAAGAAAGGCACTCTACTTGCAGAAGCTCAGGGATTTATTTCAGCAAATATTCACAGTTCTGTCTGTGGTAAGATCAAAGATATCACTTTTGTAAATCATGCAAAGAATGGACGCGCAATGGGCATTATCATCACAGTTGACAAAGAAAGTGATGTATGGGATGAGAACATCAAACCGGTTGATAATCCGGATAGTCTATCTTCAAAAGATCTTGTCGACATCGCTAAAAATTGTGGTCTTGTTGGAATGGGCGGAGCTACATTTCCAACACATGTAAAATTATCTCCTCCCCCCGGTAAGGAATATGAATATTTTGTTTTAAATGGTGCAGAATGTGAACCTTATCTGACGGCAGATCACAGACTGATGTTAGAAGAACCCGAAAGAATACTCAAAGGTGCAAAATTGATGTTCAAAGCCTGCAGAGCAAACAAAGCTTATATTGCAATCGAATCTAACAAACCGGATGCTATTGAAATTTGGAAAAATATTACAGAAAAAGAAGACTGGATAGAATTAAAACTTATGAAAACAAAATATCCACAGGGTGCTGAAAAACAACTTATCTATGCTTTATTCAAAAGAGAAGTTCCTTCAGGCGGTCTTCCGGTTGATGTAAAAGTCCTTGTTCAGAATGTTGGTACTGCTGCAGCTATGTTTGATGCAGTTTACTTTGGTCATCCTCTTATCGAAAGGATCACTACTATAACAGGAGCTGTAAAAAATAGAAAAAATCTTAAACTTAAACTGGGAACGTATGTTTCAGATGTTATAGATTACTGCGGAGGTTATCTTGGTAAACCAGGAAAAATAATTATTGGCGGTCCAATGATGGGAGACAGTCAGAGAACAGATAAAATACCAATTACAAAAGGAACATCAGGTGTTGTAATTCAGGCAAAAAATGATGTATCTGAAAAAGAATATGTAAACTGCATTCACTGTGGAAGCTGTGTAACAATCTGTCCGGTGAAGTTATTGCCTTTTGAAATTGCAGCAAGAATCGAATTCGATTATCTCGATGAAGCAGATAAATTAGGTGCTATGGATTGTATCGAATGCGGATCCTGCAGCTATATATGTCCTTCTAACAGAGAATTGGTTCAATTGATAAGATTAGGAAAAAATAAGATAACTGCTAAAAGAAAGAGAGGAGCTTAATGGAAAATATTCTCAAGATCTCCTCATCACCTCATCTAAGAGATAAGAATACAACCCGGAAGATTATGTACTTCGTTATTATATCATTACTCCCTGCTCTTATTGGTGCAATTTTTATCTTCGGTCCTCGTTACGGGATGAGATCAGGTATAATAACCTTAATTGGAGTCATTTCTGCTCTTGTCGCTGAAGCTGTGGCAGAACTTATGAGAAAAAGGGGTTTAAGGAGTTTATTAGATGGTAGTGCAGCGTTAACCGGATTACTTCTTGCTTTTAATCTATCACCTACAGTTCCTTTCTGGGTTCCTGTTATAGGATCTTTTGTTGCAATATGGTTCGGAAAAATGATCTTCGGAGGACTTGGAAATAATATCTTCAATCCTGCATTGATAGGAAGGGTTTTTCTCGTAGCAGCATATCCAACTCTCATGACAGCAAGCTGGGCTCCGCCTTCAGGAAATACTTTAACAACTTCAGGTTTTCGAAATAATACATTGAGCAGTTATATAACAGGTGAAGTTAATGAAGAAAAAATCGATGCAATAACAACTGCAACACCTCTTACGATCTTTAAAGATGCAAAACGTATTCTCACAGATCCTCAATCCACCCCTGAACAGGTGTTATACGCTGAAGCATCGGTAAATTCTCTCTATTCAGGAGAATCCCTTTTGAATTTATTCTTTGGAAGAGTTGGTGGTTGTATTGGTGAGACTTCTGCACTTCTTCTTCTGTTAGGAGGTTTATTCCTCTGTTTCCTTGGAATAGTTAATTGGAGAATGCCTTTTTTCTACATTGGTTCTGTATTCATTCTTAGCTGGATTTTCGGAGGAGCAAAAGGATTCTTCACTGGAAATCCGCTCTTTGCTATTCTCTCGGGTGGTTTGTTCCTTGGTGCATTTTTCATGGCATCTGATATGGTAACATCTCCAATTTCAAACAGAGGACAGATCATCTTTGCAGTAGGAGCAGGACTGCTTGTAGTTATCATTCGTTCTTTTGGCGGTTACCCCGAAGGAGTCAGTTTTTCAATACTCCTGATGAATTCAGTCACTCCATTGATCGATAGATATACAAAACCAAAGAAGTTTGGTTTAAAGGAGATATCATGATCAGATTAATTATTTCACTTACGCTAATTACTGTGATCTGTGGTGCTTTTCTTGGTTTCATTTACAGTGTAACAAAGACTCCTATAGAAATAGCCGAACTTAAAGAAAAAGGAATGAAAATTGATATTGTTCTCTCTCCCCTGGATCTTGATAATAATCCTGTGGATAATCCCTATACATATGTTGATGATAACGGAGATTCTTTCTCGGGATATCTCGCTTTAATAGGAAATGACACTGTTGGCATTGCTATAGAAAATCAAGGTTTAGGTTATGCAGGTTATGTCAAAATATTAACAGGAATTGATCTGTCAAATGGTGAGATAACAGGGATCGAGGTTATCTCTCAGGAAGAAACACCCGGTCTTGGAGCCAGGATTGTTGAACCATTGTTTTTAGATCAATTCATCGGGAAGTCACTGACAAACTCTACTCTTGTTAATGGAAATTTTGCTGTAGTGAAAGATGGTGGAGATATTGATGCAATCAGTGGAGCAACCATCACTCCAAGAGCTGTTTGTAAGGCTGTCAGTAAAAGTCTTCATAATTTTACCGATATGGATTTTGGAGGTGATAAATGAAAAAAGGCACACCTCTTTTTGAATTCTGGAAAGGTATTATAGTTGAAAATCCTGTTTTAGTTTTAGTTCTCGGTATGTGCCCGACACTTGCTGTTACTACAAATGCGATAAATGGAATTGCAATGGGTTTAGCTACTACAGCCGTTCTGATCGGATCAAATATCGTTATATCTCTAATAAGAAACTTTGTACCTTCTCAGGTTAGAATTCCTATATTCATCGTTGTAATAGCTACATTCGTTACAATCATTCAGCTTGTTATGAATGCATATTTCCTTCAATTGTACAAAATTCTCGGATTATTTATACCATTGATAGTGGTCAACTGTATCATTTTAGGAAGAGCAGA
>CBDUTX010000239.1:0-4007 GCA_965370235.1 uncultured Desulfuromonadaceae bacterium
ACAGCATTTTTATTAATGACAATTAAAAATAAATGAATTACAGTAATCAATTAAATAAAATAAAAGAAATCCAGAATACAATCAAAAATATTCATCCTCTATTAAAAAAACTCTATCCAATTGCTATAGTAAAAGATAACAAATTTCATGTTTATGATTTTAATGTACATCAAAATGAATATAGTTTTGTTTTGTCATCTCCTGTGCCGTTTAATGTTCCTGAAAAGATTAGAGCTGCATTTGATCTTCAGTGCTATGAAAATAAACCTTCATGTGTTATTACTCTTGATATTTTTGATGATGTAACATGTTATTGCACTATCTTTCATGAATTTGTTCATTGTTATCAAGCGGAAAATTGTGAACTGAAATTGAAAAAACCGATGATTATTTTTAAACAGGCAATGAAGAGCAAAGATTATATGTGGGAGATAAATTATCCCTTTCCTTATGAAGATCTTAAATTTAAGAAATTGTATATTCAATTTTTAGCTCTTTCTTTAAATGTATCTTTGGATAAAATTTTAATGTTAAGAAAGGACATAAAAGAATATCTCGATAAAAGAGATTATCAGTATTTAATCTGGCAGGAGTGGAAAGAAGGTTTTGCCAGATTTATCGAGAATAAAATTAATATTAAGTTAAATTTTAAAGAGATTAAAACAGATAATAATACTGAAATATCAAGAGTAACTTTCTATGCAGGGGGAGAGAAGTTTATAAAATATCTCAGCAAAAAAGATAATGAGATAATTAATGATCTTCAGTTATTATTCAAAAATATGATGCTTTAATATTTCAATAAATGACTACTGACCCTATATACACACTATCTCAAATCAAAGTACCATTTTGATTCTGTATCAGGTTCAATACCATTATCAGGAATTGTCATCAGTCCTCCAACCCCCCAAATCATCTGAGTATTAATGGAATATACTGTAACGGGATAACTTAACCACCAGGTATCAATATAAAATTGTAAATATCCTATGAAAGGATATTCATTTTCAAAAAAGTCAGGATAATTTTCTGATATCCATCGACAAAAAGCTGTTTCATCACTGGTCCATATTGGCTTTGTTTCTCTCCATTCAGACATAAGATCATTATATTTTGTCCTTGCCGGGTCAGGTAAAATAAGTTGATAATTAAATGTTTTTGAATAAATTTTTGAGGAATCTAATAATATTGGTATTTTATACCATGTTGACCAATGAACTCGATCACAGCCATATCTAAAATAAATATTATGAGGAAAACTATCTCCCAGTTCTCCATTAATTGTTAAATAAATACAAACACTGGATAGTGGTCTGAATGCTAATCCTACAGGAATATCATCACTTTTAATCCAAAGATTATGTTGGACATTCCAAGTATCAGCAGAAACAAACAATCCTTTTTCTGTTAAATTATAATGTGATGACCAGAGGACATCATTATTCAATGAATCTTCATTAAATACAATATTTGCTTCATCAAAGCCTAAAATACCTCCAAATATTTGATATGGTATAAATAAAGTTAAAACAAATGCACATTTTACAAAAATTCTTTTCATTTTTCCCTCCATTTTAATTATTATATTATACATAATTTCAATATAAAATATTCCAAAATTATTTAGGGTCGGGGCTTGCATTTTTGCATTTTCAGTTAAAAATTATGAATTATCCTAAAACTCATACAAATCACTTAGTAAATATTCTCTTTCTGATTTATAATAAATAGGGAAAACGATTATTTTTGAATATATTTTCTTTGTAGAAAATGAGTTATAATACAATAGTTAATCTTTGAAAGAGAAGGGGAGGATATATGAAAATATTTTGTTCAATTCTTGTTTTTCTATGTATTGCAAGTCTTTCATTTACTGAGATACCTTTATCCGGTTCTCCAACATGGACTTCAAATGATTATGATTATTCAACAGGGGGTGCCCTGTATGATATTACAATGGATGGATGGATTGATTATTGTACAGGTAATGGTAATGATATGACTTCAAATACAAATGCTATATATATTAATCAAAATGGAACTTTTGAAAATACAGCATCCTGGCGTTCTGTTGAGAGTGGATATTTTTCTCATATATACATAGGAGATATTGATAATGATGGGTTTCCTGATATGGCAGTTTCATATCTTGGATATAACATAAGCAATCAGGGTCCGGTATATATTTATAGAAATTCTGGAGTTGGTCTTGATCAAAATGTCTGGTGGACTTCTGCAGATCAATTTAATTCCTTTGATTGTGCATTTGGTGATGTTGATCTCGATGGTGATCTTGATCTGGCAGTTGCAGCAGGTGATGAATATAATAATCTTAAATCTCCGGCAAGGATCTATCGAAATAATAATGGAGTAATTGAAACAACACCTTATTGGACATCTGTTGATTCATCTCCATCTGATGCTTGCCGCTGGGTAGATCTGGATAATGATGGTTATCTTGATTTGATCGTTGGTTATCGGCACAAGATTGCAGTATTTAAAAACATAAATGGTTCTCTTGAAAATTCAGCTTCCTGGTCGACAAGTGTACCTGGCTGGATACTAAGAATAGCAGTAGGTGATTATAATAATGATGGATATAAGGATATAGCAATAGCTTGTAATGGTCAATTATCTGGTGATGATAGTCAGATTGAAGTATATAAGAATATTTCCGGTGTCCTTCAAACTCCTCCTGAATATATAATGTTGACTACAACAAATTACTGCTCTTGTGTTGAGTGGGGGGATGCTAACAATGATGGTTGGCTTGATCTTGCTGCCGGAGGTTGGTGGGAACCTGTTGTGGTGTTTGAGAATATTGGCGGTGTAATCAATACAAGCCCATCCTGGTCCTGGGATGGAGGAAGTAACCTGGTTTGTGAAACACTTATGTGGGGTGATGTAGGAAAGAGATTTTTAATATCTTTCAGTGATTATAAAAGTGGAGATAATTTAAAAAAATTATTTTACTTTAATCACCATCCAATCCAGTCTTTCCAGCAAGTTTTAGTTAATGGTTCAATTGTTCCCTTATCAGATTTTGCTTTTGATCCACTAACCGGATGGATTTCATTTAAAAATGCACCTCCTTCAGGAAGTGATAACATAGAAATTATTTATACATACAGTCAATATCCGGATTTTGGAGTAACTAACTGGCATTGTTCAAATGGGAATTATCTCTTTAGTAATACAACAGTTGGAATAGATGAAAATCAAATTGCAGGTTCTGAATTCCAGAATTTACATCTTCAATTTAATCCCAATCCATTCTCGACACTAACTGCTATTCAATATTCATTACCAGTGATAAGTAGTGAAAATTATTCAATTAGTTTAAAGATTTATGATATAACAGGGAAATTGATTAAAGAATTTGAGAATATTCCAATCTCATCTTCTAATCAGATCTACTGGAATGGTACGGATAATTTTGGAAAGGTACTGCCTGCAGGAACTTACTTTGCTGAACTCAGGAGTGGTAATAATTTCAGTCGGGAGAAAGTTATATTGATTGAGTGATATATGGAGCGATAGATTGCAGTGGGAATAGCTGCAAAAGAGTGGTTGTAATTAATAATTTATTTGTTGAATTAGATAATAAATAGATTTATAATATTTCTAGTTTAGAAAAAAAGAGGTAGCAAATGGCAAAATCTAATTATAAGTACAAAAAGTATCAAAAAGAATTAGCAAAGAGGAAAAAACAAGAAGAAAAAAAGAAACGTAGACTCGAAAAAAAAAATTCAAAATCACAAGATAATTCCAATCAGTTATCTAATGAATCAGAGGAAAAGTTAACTGACACTGATTTGGAGGAATAATATTTTAGGATGAAACCTGTCCATTTGTTGTTATAATAAATTACAATATTGTTCATACTCTATTCAAAATTAATTTCAGATGTATGAAGAAGCAGAGGTTTTATTCTCTAAAGCAGTTGGTAAAACCAGGATTTATATTAAATAAAAAACATATAAAATTAATTTGTCTGTTTTTTT
>CBDUTX010000240.1:0-3996 GCA_965370235.1 uncultured Desulfuromonadaceae bacterium
TTACAATTAATTTATAACTTAAGAGAATATAAACATCATATTAATTGAAAATTTATAAAACCTTTTAGGAGAATACAGATGTCAAAAGAAGTAAATAAACTTTTTTTCTTTACAGGCACAGGAAACAGCCTGCAAATTGCAAAGGATTTAAAGGAAGTAATTCCGAAAATTGAAATAATAAGTATAACAAAATTTAATGATCTTTCTGAAATTACTGTTACCGCTGACAGTATTGGATTTTTATTTCCTGTATACTTTATGGATATTCCCGATTACTTTAAGGAATTTTTGAAAAAGTTAACTATAAAAGATCAACCCTACATTTACGGAATCGGTCACTATGGAGCTATGTATGGTAATTGTTTTTACACATTAAATAAGATTATAAAGGGAAAAGGGAAAAAACTTTCAGCTTATTTCCCGGTAACAATGCCGGATAATAGTATTGCTTTCCCTTCTAAAAAGGAAAAAATTCCCTTGATGTTCGAAGAAGAAAAAGAAAAGATAAAAACAATATCTGATTTAATAATAAATAAAAAGGTGAATTTCAACCATATGTTTTACAGACCTTTTTCAAAAATACTTGCAACTTTCTCCAAATCTTCCTTTAACTTCTACTATCATGAAAGGAATAAAACATCAGATGAGAAAAAATGCACTCTATGCGGTTCCTGTGTAAAACTCTGCCCGGTCGATAATGTAGTCATTGAAAACAATAAAATCACCTTTAAAGACAACTGTGTTCAGTGTTTTGCATGTATTCAGTGGTGCCCGACAGGTGCAATTGAATTCGGACGTTTAAAAATCAATGAAAAAGTACATTATATTAATCCTCATATAAAAATGTCTGAGCTAATTGAAATTCATCAATAAATACGTTTTTTAATCAACATCACTATAGTGCCAATAACTCCTGTCAAAAATACTATCGGGCAGACTAATAATGCTAAGATGAAAAAGAAAGGTTCGTCACTTAAACCAATTTTAATCCAGAAATCTTTGCCAAAAAAGTAAATAAATAAACCATAAATAAAATTGTGAAGAAGAACAAAAATTAAAAAACCTGAAGCAGAAGCTCCTGTTAGTATAAAAAAAACTTTGATCTTTTTACGCAATTTTGCTTTCAATGTCAGAAAAATCAATACTGCGCCCAATAATGAGAAAATTATTGCTAAAACAGCAGCAAAAGGAAATATACTTCGTTTTAAAGGAAAAGGAATTGCAAAAAAACCGACCATTAAAATAAAAATTCCTATTAAAAAATAAAAAAACACTTTTGCTGTAAAGAAAACTTTATCTTTCAATGTATTTTCTCCTATTTTTTCCTTTCACATACATCTCATCCGTAAAATCCACCAATTCTACTGAAGATCATTTCCGGGTTCCAATTTGTCTTTTGACCAAGAACCATCCTTGGAGCAGATTTATATTCTTTGAATCCTTTTCTCTTTAAAAAATTCTGCCCTTCTTTATTGCTCTCCGGGAGTACGGTTTTACAATTTTTAAGAGTATGTTTTAATTCCAAAAGTTTTAATCCAGCTATATTATTATTTGCAATTATCAATCTTTCTCCCAGTTCTGGTAGAAAGTATCCTTCTATCTCTCCTGTTTCTAAATTTTCATAAATCCATCCAATTGAATTAAACCTCTCAAGCATGTTCTTCCTTTGTTCTCCGGATATTTCTTCATCCAACCTCATTATCTTCTCAAAATCATATTCTTTTGCTGGTCTTATATGTTCATCACGAAATTCTGTATTTAATATCTCTCCCCTGTAGAATTTATAATAACATTCGGTTTCAAAACCAAATTTTTTATAAAGCCCTTCGCCCATCTCTGTAGCAAAAAGAAACAGAGTTTTACACCCCTGCTCTTTTAAATAATTTATAACATTTTCAGTGAGTTGATATCCAATTCTTTGATTTTGGAAATCAGAAGATACAATTATATGTCCTAACCAGCCTGAATTTTTATTTACAATTCCATTTCCAACTCCAATAATTTTATCATTGTTAAACGCTGCTATTGGATAACAGAAAGGATTTTGAGAATAAAATTTAAAATAATATTTAATATCCTCCCATCCTTCAGGTTGAAGGAATCCTATTTGTTCAATTTCTGTAGGATTTAATCTTCTGATAGTTAATTCACTCATAATTATCTGTCCATTGTAGTTTCAATTATATATCAAACCAACTTTATCATGAATGTTAATAACAATTTGGTTTATTAACTAAATCTTCTTTAAAAACATACAAGAGAACAAACAACATATCTAAGTAACTTGAATGCTTAATGTACTACATTGATAACGCTATTTCTATAAAAACTTGCAAAGAAACAGTAAAATTATTCTTTAGGAATTCTGAGAACCTGTCCAGGATAAATTTTATTGGGATCTCCGAGCATTGGTTTGTTAGCTTCAAAAATTGTCATGTATTTATTAGCTGATCCATAGTGGTCTTTTGCTATCTTTGAAAGATTATCTCCGCTTTTTACAGTATAAAAACTGGCTTCGGGTGAAGCTTCTTCAACATTTAAAGCATCATCAACTCTTTCAACTCCTTTTATATTTCCAAGAGTAAGTAAAACTTTTTCTCTGTCTTCCTGATTTTTTGTTTTACCGCTGACACGAATAACGCTATCTTTAAACATAGTTTTCAGATCTTCAACTTCGAGTCCATTATCTTTAATTTCTTTTTCAAATTGATCGCTCTGTAAAGAGTTAACCGTTTTTCCGGTATCTTTCGCAAAATCTAGAAATCCCATCTTTTCCTCCTTCTAATAATTAAAAAAACACTTATTCATGATTCATAATATAACAATTAATCAAACAAAGCAAAAATAATTTATAGCCAGATGATCATGCCCTGTGGTCCGTCACCAACAGACCAGCTTCTTATGATGCTGTCTCCCTTTAACTCAACAAGTGAATCATCCTGAAAACACGTAGCAAACAACCTGCCCTCATATATTTCAACATCCATCTCCATAAGAATAGGTCGGCAGATTATACACAGCGTATGCTACATACGTTAAAACGTTATGATAAATCAATCCCTCAAGTTCTCTTCCAACACAGAACCCCTTTAATATCAGAAGATGAAGCAGCAAATATAATTATGCTTACAACAGATAGGGGTACGTAATGGTTGGTTATACTACTTCTTATACTAATGGTGGAAAAGATGTATATCTTGTAAAATTTTATTATAAAGAAGAGAGTATGATGTCAGATAACTCAAATGATCAAAATAATATAAATGAATTTTCAGTTTCTTATTTAAACAATCAAAATAAAAAGTATCTTATTTCTTATTCTCAACAAACACCAGGAAGAGTAAAACTTTCTGTTTATAATATTTTAGGACAAGAAGTGGCAACTATTTTAGATGATATAGTACAAATAGGAAATTATGATATTAATTGGAATGGAACAGACAATAATGGCAATAATTTAATATCTGGAAACTATATAATTAGATTACAAACAAACGAATGTAATAAAACAAAAGCAGTATTTATAATAAATTAAAAAAAGGAGGACTTTGTCCTCCTTTATATCACCAGATTAAAAGATTTGTTGGTCCATCTCCAATAGCCCATGTTTGTACTACACTGTCTTCTTTAAGTCTTGCTAATGAATCAGCTTGATTACATACTACAAACAAACAAGAATCATTTATTTCTAAATCCATCGCTCCTGCTGGTGTACGTATTGGATTACTTGAACCATTTATTATAGTACCATCTGTTTTATAAGAAAACACTTCTCCGTTTACACCCCAACCTCCAGAGGCTATATAAACAGTTTCATTCCCATCATAACACAATCTCCCAGGAGTACCTCCAATATCAATACTATCTTTTATATATAAAGTATCATTTGTTCCAATAATATAAATTTTACCTGTAATATTTGAATAATCTCCTGTACAAGAAATGTGTAAATCATCATTAACATTAATTAGAAACTGCGAGTTTATTCCAACTTTG
>CBDUTX010000241.1:0-3985 GCA_965370235.1 uncultured Desulfuromonadaceae bacterium
TATAAAGAATAGAACGCTGATGATAGGATGACAGGATTTACCTGCCTTCGGCAGGTGAACACTGATAATAAAACAGATGATAAAATCATTTCACTGCGTGAAATAATTTTATCAGTTTATGATTGACACAGAATAAAAAATACACAGATCAAGATAATAAATAATATGGATTATTAAAAATGATTATTTTATGTTTGAAAAATTTTTCCAAGTTCAATAAATAATTGAGGAATTTCTTCTTTAACAACTTTCCAAATTCTCTCTGTTAATATTTCTCCATATTCATGTGCAACGATATTTCTTTGTCCAATTATTTCAATCCAGGGGATTTGTGGATTAGTTTTTTTTAAATTTTCTGAAATATGATTTGCTGCTTCTCCTAATACTAATAATTGTCTTTCTACAGCAAACCGAAGCATTTTCTCATTATCAAAGTCAATAAATACTTTATTTTTTGTAAATTCAATAATATCTTTACAGGCTTCAAGCATATCCCATAAATATGCTTTATCTTTATGCTGCATAGATCACCCTGTGATTATTTAAAATTTCATCTTTTCTAAAAGGATTTTTTATAGCTTTCTTTTCAATTATATCAATTTTTCTATCAAAAAGATTTTGTAATTCATTCTGGATAGTTACTAAATCAAATAAGTTAATATTAGACTTTGGATTAAAAGATATTAATATATCTATATCGCTTTCAGGAGAAAAATCTTCTCTTAAAATTGATCCAAATAGAGATAATTCCTGAATACCCCATTTCTTTGAAAATTCTTCAATTTCTTTCTCTGAAATAAATATCTTATTAATTAACATTCAATTTTTTAACATAAATAATTTTATGAGTAAAGGATGTGTAGATACTAAAATGTAAACCATGTCCTGATTGCACAAAACAATGATCAATTCCCAGCACCTCCCTGAAGAATAGAATGCAGACCTGTCTGCGACGGGTGGGCAAGCAGAAAAAGAAAAAAGAATCACCAATCAACCCATAAAGAATATAGTCAGAACAAACAAGAAAAGTTTTACCAAATTATTCTACACAAACCTGATTCTTTAATTGTTTTATCTTTAGTAATTATCGGAGCATTGAAATACTGAGCTGTAGCAATAATTAATTTATCATGCATTTCTAAATCATATTTAATTGTATCTGCTGCTTTCAATATTTCAATATCTAATGGAACAATTGAATGAGTGTCGGTTACATAAATATTATTCTTCATTTAAATAACTAAACAAAGATTTTTTAGCTTCATTAAATATCTTTTCATCAATAATACTTCTATTCCATATCCCTTTTAAAGAATTGCGGTTCATATTTTTTTTATTAATTAATTCATCTTTAAGAAGATGAAATATCTTATAAAATTTTGGTATTAATTCTTCAGGGATTTCATCAATTTCTTTTAACAATTTTTCTTTAAATATATTTGACATATTTTCTCCAAATGTTTTTATTATTAAATTATAGTTTATTACTACTTATTTTAACAGTCAAGATACAATGAGCAATGAAAATTAATCACAAGTAGCAAATTGAAAGTTGCAAGTGAAGATAATTAACAAAGATCGATGTGGGGTTGATTGTTTTTATAAAAGTGATAATATGTACTTTAAAATTTATCAGGAGGGATTATGTTAAGCTTTATTTTATCTATTTTTTTTCTTTTTAATTATTCAAGTACCAGTAATGAGATGCTTGTAAGGGTTTATGTTCCTGAATACTCATATCTTCAGCAGATCAATCTCAGGTCTCTTGATATAGCAGGTAGAAGCTATAATGAATATTTCGATCTGGTTGTTACCGAGGAAGAATATAATGCTGTCATCTCATCAGGATTAAAATATGAAGTTATAGCTGATGATTTTGAGCTTCTAAAAGAAGAATTCAAAGGAATCTATCACAGCTATTCCGAGACAAATACAATTTTAAGAAATTATGCTAATACATATTCTTCAATTTGCATATTGGATTCTATCGGTCCAAGTTTTCAGGGAAGATATATATTATTTTTAAAGATCTCAGACAATCCTGGAATTGAAGATCCTACAGAGCCAGGTGTATTATTTGATGGTCTGCATCATGCGAGAGAATGGGCAACAGTTGAAGTAGTATTATTCTATGCTGATACTCTTTTAAAGGGATATGGAAATGATCCTACAATTACAAACCTTGTAGATAATATTGAAATTTGGCTTATTCCCATAGTTAATGTTGATGGATATGTCTATGATTATCCCGGTCAGAACTGGTGGAGAAAGAACAGAAAACCATTTGGAGGTTCTACAGGAACTGATCCAAATCGAAATTACTATGGTGCATTAAACAGGGATCCACATGGTGATTGGTGCTCAGTTCCCAGTGGGGCTTCTATTTCCAATAATCCGGGAAGCCAGGTTTTTTGTGGTGCTTATTCTGGATGGGCAGATGTTGTTAATGAGATGATGAACTTTCACAGGACACATGATATTAATGCAAATGTAACATATCACAGTTATGCAGAGGAAGTAATATGGCCATGGGCTTATACAAGTTCGATGAAAACACCGGATAGTATTGCTTATCAGGCTATAGCCAGTGGAATAGCAAGCAGAATCCATAAAATGGGTAGCGGTTATTATGTTGCCTCTGGAAGTCTGTATCCATTAACAGGATCAACGGATTCATGGGTATATGGATTTCATCATTATATCAGAGGAATATCATGTCTTTCTTATTGTGTAGAAGTAGGTACATCTTTTTATCAACCGGCAGGTGATCTTGATTATTTAGTCCGTGAGAACTGGAAAGGAGCATTGTATTTTGCCCAGCTTGCAGACAGTATCAGAGATCATATTGTACCAAGAGTTCCCGCTCCTGAAATAAGTGTTCCTGATACTGCAACTACAACTTTATGTAATATCTGCTGGGCTCCACTTTTCTCTCAATGGAATAATGTTGATCTCTGGCAGCTCGATCATCTTGAGAACTACAGCTACTCAATTGATGATATTGAATCAGGAACTTCTAACTGGAAACTTGCAGGATTTACTATCAGCACAGCAAAAAGCCATAGCTCATCACATAGTCTTTATTCAGGATATGCTAATAATATATCAAATGTTGCTCAGACTAAATATCCATATCTTGTTAAGCAGAATGATTCTCTTTCATTCTGGTGCTGGTTTTCACTTGAAACTAATTATGACGTAACAGTTGTAGAGGTATCTGAAAACTTGCATGAATGGATACAACTCGATCAAAGATATACAGGTTCATCGGGAGGATGGATACAGAAAAAATATAGTCTGGAAATTTTCGAAGGAAAAGCAGTTTATTTCCGCTTCAGGACGGTAACTGATGATGTTACTCTTTATGAAAATTTCTATGTTGACGATATCTATCCTGTTCCTCTTTTCAATTCAATTTCTGTTGTAGATTCAGCTATAACCGATACATTTTACACTTTTTCAGGTTTAACCGAAGGTGAGCATTTCTTCAGAGTAAGGGGGCATAACATCAGAGGGTGGGGAAATTATTCAAATACTGAAAAAACAATTATTATACTTTCTTCTTCTGTTGAAGAGGTAATAAACTCAAGTTCTTTTTCTTTTGATGCTGTCGGTGATTCAAGGGGAATAAATATTTCTTACACTCTTCCCCATAATATGAATGTAACGATACAGTTATTTGATCTGACAGGGAGAAAAGTAAATCAATTCAATATGATAAATCAGGTTGGAAAGCAAAGTTTGAGGATTAATACCGTAAAGAATGCTGTATGGTTTGTAAGATTTATTGGTGAAGATATTATGATAACCGAGAAGGTTATTTCTGTTCGATAGATCAATACTAAAAGAATAGAACACCATAAGACAATGAGCAATTAATAACATTCCCACATCCCAAGCTGGAAAAATATAGTCATGACGCAGCTTGGTGAAACCCAACGAAGCTACCTGAGAGAGCGCAGCCCATCGTAGCTAAGAATGAAAT
>CBDUTX010000242.1:0-3968 GCA_965370235.1 uncultured Desulfuromonadaceae bacterium
TAAGACATTATCCCCTTCCACAATGGCAACCTCCTTTATAGTTCCCGAAACTGTTGCCTGTATTTCATTTTCCATCTTCATAGCTTCCATTATCAATACAACCTGACCTGTCTTGACATTATCTCCTGGTTTAACAAGTATTTTAAGAATTATACCGGGAAGCGGTGCTAATATTGAACCGGGTTTTTTTGAAGGATGATCTGTAACAGGTCTTCTTTTACCTGCATCAACAACTATAGGACTCTTTGAAATAATAGGTGTTTTACTTTTGGTTTCTTCTTTAATAATTTCTACATCGTATTCAATTCCATTAACTTCCACTTTTGCCTTTGTATCACTGACTTTTTTAACAAGAACATTGAACTGGTCTTCATTTATCAAAAAGGAGTATTTTTTCATTTTTACCTCCAACTCCTGTGAAATACCTTATGTATTCTACCTCTTCCATCCAAAGCCCAGGGGGTTAAACTCTTGGTATATTTTTTTAAAGTAATAATGTAATCCCTGTCTTCCCAATATTTAGACATATGAAAATTTAATGCCAAAGCTATAGCAATTGCCACTTCATTTTTCACTTTCAAATTTGTTTTCTTATTTCTTCTTTTTTCAAAAAATGTGACAGCTTTTTCAAGAATAAATTTCAAAAAATTAACCATAATCATTAAAAATACCAGCCCGATAAATACAATGGTCATTCCTATAATTGCAAGATATCCTGGTCGGACACTTCCATCAGAGATCAATGATAATATATATGATATATTAAACGATATATTAAACATCAATGACCCCTAAAGCGGAATATTCCCATGCTTTTTTGGAGGATTATCATCTCTTTTTGAAACAAGCATCTCCAAACCTTTGATCAATCTGAATCTCGTTGTACATGGTTCTATGATATCATCTATATATCCCCTCGAAGCAGCAAGAAACGGATTAGCATATTGTTTATTATACTCTTCCTCCAGTTCCTTTATCCTATCCTCAGGATTTTCTAATGCAGCAAGTTCTTTTCTATGAATTATTTCCACAGCACCTTTGGGTCCCATAACAGCAATTCTTGCAGAAGGCCATGCATAATTGATATCGGTTCTCAGGTGTTTTGAGCTCATGACATCATATGCACCACCGAAAGCATTCTTTATAATAACTGTTAGTTTGGGTACTGTAGCTTCAGCAAATGCATAGAGTAATTTCGCTCCCTGGCGGATAATTCCCCCGTATTCCTGCCTTGTTCCGGGCATAAAACCCGGTACATCGACAAAAGTGATAATGGGAATATTAAAAGCATCACAAAAACGAACAAATCTTGCTGCTTTAACGGATGCATCTATATCAAGTACTCCAGCTAAATATTTAGGCTGGTTTGCGACAATACCTACCGAACGTCCGTTAAGTCTGGCAAATGTAAGTATTATATTGGGAGCAAAATTTCTCTGAACTTCAACATATTCTCCATTATCAACAACAGCCTCAATAATTTTCTTCATATCATATGGTTTATTGGGATTTTCGGGTATGATATCATCTAAAAAATCTTCCATTCTTTCAACCGGATCTGTACAGGGAATTACTTCGGGATCTTCCATATTATTCAACGGGAAATAACTCAATAACTTTCTTGCCATTAACAAAGCTTCTTCTTCTGAAGCTGAAACAAAATGAGCAACTCCACTTTTAGAGGAATGAACAGCAGCTCCTCCAAGGGTCTCGTCATCCACAGACTCACCTGTAACAGTCTTTACAACCTTGGGTCCTGTGACAAACATATAACTGGTTCTATCAACCATTATAATAAAATCCGTTATTGCCGGGCTGTAAACAGCACCTCCCGCGCAGGGTCCCATCACAATTGATATCTGAGGAATTACTCCCGAATATTTTACATTTCTGTAGAAAATCTCTGCATATCCGGCTAAAGATTCAATACCTTCCTGGATTCTTGCCCCACCGGAATCATTGAGACCAACAAGAGGAGCTCCTACTTTAGCAGCCATGTCCATGATCTTAATTGTTTTTTCTGCAAAAGTTTCTGAAAGACTACCACCAAAAACTGTAAAATCATGGGAAAATACAAAAACCAATCTTCCGTCAACAGTTCCATATCCCGTAACAACACCATCTCCCGGTATTTTATTGTTAATTAGACTGGGATCGGTACTTCTGTGAGTAACAAACATATCAAATTCTTCGAATGAATTCTGATCGAGAAACAGATCGATTCTTTCCCTTGCAGTCATTTTTCCCTTTTTATGCTGTTGCTCAATCCGTTTTTCACCTCCACCAAGTTTCGCTTCTTCCTTTAATTTCTTTAATTTTTTTATCTTATCTTCGTTACTCATGTTCTCCTCTTTTTTATATATTTTCAATAATCTAAACTTTTAAAAATTGATTTCAATTTTCTACATGAAAAATATATATAAGTAAACTAAATAAAATTATAAAACACCTATAGAATATCTTCTATATAATTTATTAATTTTCCCCATTCATTATCAGATGTATAAATATCTCTATACTTTAAAACATTTAACTTTTTTTCATCAACTTTTTCACAGGTTATTTCATCAAGTTTTTTCTTATATGACAAGATGTAAAAGAATTCGTAATAAAACCAATATCATGTTTTTCAATTATCTTTTTCATCTCAGGTGATGGACCTATAAATCCTACTAAACCTGCTATAATGTACTCAAAAAATTTATTTGAAAGAGAAATCAAATTATTGTAATTCGAAGGATATATATAACTTACACCAATATCATATCCTATAGCACTTTTTGTTAAATTCTCAACTTCAACAGGATCTAAAAATATTATGTTTTTGTAACTCTGATATCTACTTTTTATACTTCTTATATCTCCGAACTCTCCGGATAATCTTATATAAAATAAATATTTATCCTGAAAATTAAGAACAGCATCGATAAAATTTTCCAATTTTCTCGATTTATTATATCCTCCATGATGATATAATTTAATCGGGTATTCTGTTTTACTTACGGTATCAGAAATTTTAATAGTATCAGGACAATTTCTTATCACTTTGGCTTTTACATGATACATATCATATAATCTATCTGCTATAGAATCGCAAACTGTTGTTACTAAATCTGCTTTATAAATATAATTTCTTTCAATTTTCTTTGCTGCAGGAATAACAGTAAGTTTCATCCTCAAGGATCTAATATATCCGTCTGTTGAAAATTCATGAATATCATATACTAATTTGGTTTTAACTGATTTGATAAAATCTGAAGCTAATGGCATTATAACCCAGTCATTTACAAGAACTATATCAGGCTTAAAGTGACCTGGTATGTAGTATTTAATTATATTGAACTTGAATTTAAGAACTCCATGAAAAAAACCAAATAACATAAATAAAAAATATATAATTTTTTTATAGAATCGGATTTCACCACTAAGTCCTCCGATAACTACATCATATCCTGCTCTTTGAAGGTATTTAAAATGTTTTAAAACTCTTGGATCCCTTTCCCAGATAGTATTAGTTAAAATTAAAATTTTTTTCATAAATTATCAAAATGATAAAAATGTACCTGATAAATTGTCTATTTCTATTGGCATTACTTCTCCAGAGTTTCTATAAGAGTTTTTATAACATAATCAACATCTTCATCTGTCATTTTTGGGTAAAGAGGAATTGTAAGAGCCTTTTTATAATAATTCTCTGTATTTGGGAAATCCCCCCATTTATAATCAAATTCTTTAACATAATAAGGTTGTGTATGAACGGGTATATAGTGGACCTGCGTATTAATTAATTTTTTCTTTAATACATTCATGACGGTTTTTCTTGATTTTTTAATTTTTGCAAAATCTATCAACAGAACATAGATATGGTTTGAAGAAAAATATCCCTTTTTTACAAGTGGTATCTTCAGATAGGTTTTATTTTTAAAAATAAAATCATACTTATCTGCAATTTCTCTTCTTCTTTTAAT
>CBDUTX010000243.1:0-3956 GCA_965370235.1 uncultured Desulfuromonadaceae bacterium
AGATCACATTCATTGAAGATTTTGAAGTTGAAATAAAAGGTTATCCTATTGGAACAACACCTGTAAAATTTCCAGTAGCACAATCAATTCCATTAGCTAGTGATGATTGTCAACCACCAAGTGGTGGTTGTAGTTGTGCACCTTATACATGTAATTGATAGAGAGCCAGAGGAGTATGTCTCCTCTGGCTTTAAAAATATTTTAATTAATCATTTATTATAGAGGTGAAATTATGGATAAATATCCAATTATTAAAGATGATATGATTTTTAGAAGAGTTTCGATTAAGGGAAATGTAAAACTTCAAGCAGAATTAATGTCAATACTTGAAAATAAGATTTTAAAGCTGAATCCAGCTTCTGAAGAGGTTGTTTCGAGATGCAACGGAATTAACAGTATAAAAAATATTACAGAAGAACTTTCATATAAATATAATAATGAGAAAAGTGAGATTTTTCAGAAAGTAAAAAATATTCTTAAATTTCTTGAAGATAAAGGATTTATTAATATTTTAGATAAAAAATCTGATAAGGTTAGAAAAATTAATGAAAAAGTCAATCTGAGCTATCCTTTGTCAAACCTATTTATTGAAACAACAAAAAAATGTAATCTAAGATGTCTTCATTGTTATGCAAGTGCAAATATTGATGAAAATGAAAATGAATTAGAATATGATTTTATATGTGATTTAATTGATCAATTTTCAGAAATGGGTGGGATCAGTTTAGCTTTATCAGGAGGAGAACCACTTGTTAGAAATGATATTTTTGAAATAATAGATTATGCTGTAAAAAAACCTTTAAGTGTTTCTCTCTTATCAAATGGTATTTTAATTGATAAAACAATTGCAAAAAAACTTAAAGAATTAAAAATTTTCAATGTTCAGATAAGTCTTGATGGACATACTCCTGAAATTCATGACAAATACAGAAATAAAAAAGGCGCATTTGATATTACAACAAAAGCTATTGATCTATTAATTGATGAAGGAATAAAAGTTACTATTGGTACTGTATTGAATAAATTGAATATTGATTATGCATTTGAATTATCTAAATTCTGTGAGAAAAGATGGAATATTGCTCCGACATTTTGTCATCAGCTTCCACAAGGAAGAGCACTTAATGAGGGAAAGGATCTAGAAGTTTCAATTTTTGATTTTTCAAAAAAAAATATTGAACTATTTGAATTAAATACAAAATGTAAATTTTCAGAACCTTGTACAGTTTTTGAATATGAGAATAATGTTTCAAAAAGCTTCAGGTGTGGTGCTGGTTTAACATCTATGAGTGTAACAGTCAAAGGAGAAGCAAAGCCATGTATTGATATGAAGCAAAGTCTTGGAGATTTAAAAAAGAATAAAATAATTGACATCTGGAATTCAAATCATCCACTGTTAAAAAAGATTCGTGAAATGAGCTTGGATAAAATTAATATCTGTAATAAGTGCAAACATCTGAGTTATTGCAGAGCTGGTTGCATGATGGAATCAGATCGGTTATGGGGGGATATAAATTGGCCAGATATCCAGAAATGTATGTATTATGAAATGCTTGGTAATAGGCATAAAATTGAAATTGAGAATGTTGACAGAAAGGTAAAATCTAAAACTTGTAAATTTTAATTATTTTTATAAATCTGAATATTTAATTATAATATTAAAAATTTTATTAAAATTATTGATCAGTAAAATGAAAATTAAGTATTATTTTCACAAATTAACTTATTTTTCTTGATGAAGAATTAAAATGAGAAAAGAAAAAAACACAACATCATTAAAACTAATAAAAAGGTTTTTAAAATTTCTTAAACCTTACAGAAAAAAAGCACTTTTTGCTTTTTTATTTATGTTATTGGCAATTGCTCTTCAGCTTCCATTACCATTTCTGACAAAGTATATAATTGACAAAGTTGTTGTGATGAAGAATATAAAAATGCTTAATATTATCGGTTTTGTTTTAATTGGTGTTATCTTGCTTCAATCTGCAACTTCTTTTCTAAAAAGTTTATTACTCACAGTTTTCAGAGAAAGAGTCCTTTTTGATGTAAAGATGAAATTGTATGAACATATTCAGGGACTGTCACTGAGATTTTTTCATAAAAAGCAAACAGGTTATTTAATGTCAAGAATTAATAGTGACGTACAGTCTTTACATGGATTATTAGCTGATACAATTTTAACACTAACACAGAGTATTTTAACATTTATAGTAGGAATTGGAGCTACTTTATATTTACACAAACAATTAGCAATAATAGCTTTTTGTATTTTACCTGTTTATGCAATTACATCCTGGTTATTCAACAAAAGAATCCGGAACATGTCATGGGAATTAAGAGAAAAATATGCAAATGTGCAAAAAGATCTTCAGGAACTTCTAACAGGAATATTTACAATTCAGGCATTTAGTGCAGAAAAATCTGCATTACTGCGAATTTTTAGATCTACAAAAAATGAAGCACAACAAAGTGTAAAATTGAGTATTTTAAGCACATTATATATGGTGATTTCTTCAATTATTTCATCAGCAGGTCCATTAGTTATAATATGGTATGGTTGTGCAGAAATCATAAGAGGAAATTTGACAATTGGTGGTCTTATTGCATTTAATTCATTTGTTCATTATCTTTTTGGACCTACAAATACTTTTGTTAATATTAATTTAAGTGTCCAGCGATCATTAGCTTCAGCAGAGAGAATTTTTGATATATTTGATACAAAATCAGAAATTAAAGATAAGAAAGGTTCTATTGAAATAAAATCAATAAAAGGTAATGTTGAATTTAAAGATGTAAATTTTACTTATGAATCAGAAAAGGTTTTAGAATCTATAAATTTTTGTGTTAATTCAGGTGAAAATATTGCAATTGTCGGACCAAGTGGTGCGGGAAAATCAACATTAGTAAATCTTATAACAAGATTTTTTGATCCTGACAGTGGAAGAATATTAATAGATGGTAATGATATAAAAAATATTAAAATAAAAGCACTTCGTGAAAAAATTGGATTGATATCTCAAGATGTTTTTCTTTTTAATGATACAGTAAGAGAGAATATAAGATTTGGGAGTCCATCTGTAAAAAATGATAAAGTGGAAGAAGCTGCAAAAAGAGCAAATGCACATTGTTTTATAAAAAAATTAGAGAAAGGGTATAATACAATTGTAGGAGAAAGGGGTGTTACTTTATCCGGGGGAGAAAGACAGAGAATTTCAATAGCACGAGCTATTTTAAAAGATCCTAAAATACTGATTATGGATGAGGCTACATCACAGCTTGATTCCGAATCAGAAAAGTTAATACATCAGGCAATATCAAAATTAATGAAAAATAGAACAACTTTTATCATTGCTCATAGACTTAGTACGATTACCAATGCTGATAAGATCATAGTTATCAATAATGGCAGGATCGAACAAATTGGTTTACATCAAGAGCTTCTTAAAGTCAGCAATTTGTATTCAAAACTTTACAAAAAGCAAATGGATACAGTGGTTTAGATATATTAATAATTATTGTAATTAATAACAATAATTTGTAAAATAGTTAATAACTAGTAAAAGAAGAAATGCAGATGATATTAAATTCCATAAGTTTTAAGAAGTTAACTTTTAATAAAATTAGTTGTTTTTTTAATAGTATAAAATAATTCAAAGTGGAGATGTTTAAAACAACTTAATATTTTAATTCAGGAGGTGGGAATGTATTTATTAATGTTATTACTAATCTCCGGTTTAGGTTCCGGTTGGACAGTTCCTGAAGATGGAAAAACGATGCCTAATTACTATTATCCACCTGACAGTATTATTGAACATGAATATGATGTACTTCATTACAATGTAGATATAGCTGTCGATTATCCTTATGACTCCATTAGTGGTCTGTGTATCATGCAAGCCAGAGCAACACAGAATATCGATTCTGTTGAACTTCATCTCGGTATGGTTATGTATATT
>CBDUTX010000244.1:0-3942 GCA_965370235.1 uncultured Desulfuromonadaceae bacterium
AGCTAATCTTTATTACTTTACTTGAGTTGAGAATTGACTTGGGAATAATTTTAATTGAGGTAGAAGAACTTATAAGATTTATTCAAAAATATTTAGAGGTCGAATGAAAATTCTTACTGAATCACAAAGAAAGATACTATTGATGACTTCATCAGATATACCCGATAAAAAGATAAATAAGGTTTTAGATCTGGTGCAGGGACAGACAGTATATGCTATCTGGGTTGGAAAAGATCTGTCTGCTGTAGTCCGTTTATTATTAGGGGGAGAACTTATTGAATACACCGATATGATGGGTAAAGCCCGAAAGTTGGCAACTAACAGAATGATCGTTAAAGCTGAAAAGATGGGTGCAGATGCTATAATTAATATTCGTTATATGACAACAAGTGTTATAGGAAGTGCCGCAGAACTGTTAGTTTATGGTACAGCTGTCAAGTTCAGTGAATAGAAACCATTGCATCTTTGATAAATTTATCTTTCCTGTCTAGGTTTAATTCTGCAAGTGAAATTGCAGACAGGAGAGCAAGACAAGGACTGAAGTATATTTTTCTCTATCAAATTATGATATATTAAATAAATAATATATGTAAAAAGAAAAAAGGATACTAATCCATTAACAAAGATCAATTAGATAAATACCTACCTTATATCCCTGAAGGGATTAAATATGATAAATTATCCAAAATCTCTGAAGGAACACTTCTTCTTGTTGACATCTCGGGATTTACAAAAATAAGTGAAGAACTTGGAAGTGTCGGTAGAGCAGGGACAGAAGAGCTGACTCTGATTATAGACAGTATATTTGAATCTTTTCTTTCAATTATTAGAATATATGATGGGAATGTCTTGAAATTTATCGGGGATGCGATATTGGTAAAATTTGTCGATAGGAAAAAAGCTATAAAATGTTCAAAGAAATTAATTAATAAAAACAAGGAATTTAAAAATCTTAAAACTTCATTCAAAACTTTCTCCCTTTCTATAAAAATAGTTTTAGCTTCAGGCAAATGGAATGAATTCATACTTGGAAATGAGAGAAGAGCAGATATTTTTATGAGTGGTAATATATTTAGATCAATTGCTGAAAATGAAAAAAAGACAGAAACTAACAGGATCAAAGATATCGGATTTATTCCTTCAACAAAATATCTACAAAAAAAAATAAATATTGATAAATTAATTTCGCCTTTATCATTTTTACCGATGAAATTGTTGTCAATCGCTTCTGAGATTAGTTTTGGTGAACACCGTCCGGTTTCCTGTCTTTTCATAAAAGTTACCGGATATGAAATTGAAAATCCTGATTTTGATATTCTTGATGAATTTTTCTTGAACCTACTTGAGATAGTGGAGAAATACAAAGGAATTTTGCAGTTGACAGACAATGTACAGTCAGAGGGATGTAAAATATTTATACTGTTTGGAGCTCCGGTATCTTATGGCAACGATGTCTTCAGAGCAGTTCAATCGGGAATTGAAATTATGAACATACAGGAAAACTTCAAGTCTTTGTCTGTCTCTGTAAGTATTAATAGCGGTTATGTGTTTGCAGGAATGATAGGAGATGAAAGGAGAAGACAGTACACTGTTATTGGAGATGTAGTAAACACAGCTTCTCGTCTTGTTGATACTTTGAACCCAGGTGAAATTGTCGTTTCAAAAGATGTTTACAGACTAACATTGAGATATATGGAATATAAAAAAATTGAATCTGTTAATGTAAAAGGTAAAAAACAAGAAGTTGAAAGATATGTACCTGTGGAAATTAAAGATCAGATCATCTATGAATACAATTTTATTGGAAGGAATGAAGAAAGAGAAATAATAATCAAAGAACTGGAAAAGGGTAATAAATTTATTTGTGTGAGAGGAGATGCCGGAATTGGTAAAACCAGATTGATTGAAGAAATTGAAAAAGAAATAGTTTTAAAAGATTTTACGATCATCAGGGCAAAAGCAGAAAATCTCAAACAGGCTTATGGTATTTTTGCAGAGATGATAGAAAAAATGTCAGGTTTTGACAAATCAGATTCAAGTGAGGAAAAAAAGAAAAAACTTCAAAACTATTTAAATGAATTTTCAGGAGAGATAAAAGAAAATTTTATTTCTGTATTGCCAATACTCGGAAAAATATTATTTAATATTGATTATAAAGATTCCATATATGACCAGTTATCACCTGAGATAAGAAAAGAAAACCTTTTAGATGGGATAAGATATTTTATTGAAATGCATAGAGAACCAATATCTGTTTTAATTGATGATTTACATCTGTCAAAAAAAGAAGATATTGAAGCTTTAAATTTTCTTTCCAGAACACTTATTTTATTGAGCAAAAAGAAGATATCATTCTTTATCTCCTCAAGACCGGACTCAAGGGAACTAAAAATTGACAAGAAAATAGACAGAGTAGAAATTGAACTTGAACCTCTTGAGGAAAAGTGGATTGAAATATTAATTTTAAATATACTGGGAGATAAACCTCTTGAAAATGATCTTTATAAACTTCTTCTTTCCAGAACTTCCGGGAATCCTCTGTATATTGAGCAATTTTTACACTATATGATTGAGAAAAACCTAATTATTCTGAAAGATGATTCATGGTACCAGAGTTCTGCTTATAGAGAAGATGATCTGCCTGAAAGTCTGTTTTCAATTATTCTCGCTAGAATCGACCGACTCCAGGAAAAAATAAAACAGAGTATCCGCCTGGCAAGTGTTATCGGAATAGAGTTCAGGGAATATATAATTGAGATAATAATGGAGAGAAATGTTCATCTGGAACTCCAATCCGCTGAAAATGAAGGAATAATAAATTTGAAAAACCGACTTGAACTGGAATACATCTTTTCACATGCTCTTATCAGAGAAGTAATTTATGAATCTATTTTAAATGAAAACAGGAAAATTCTACATAGACTTGTCGGACAAATCATAGAAGACATATATAAAAATAATTTACATTCTTACTTCAACCTCCTCGCTTTTCATTTTGACAGATCAGATGAATTTAAAAAAGCTGTAGAGTATTATATAAAAGCAGGAGTAAAAGCAAAAGGGGAATACAGAAACGATGAAGCGATAAATTACTTTGAAAGAGCATTATATCTATTAAGTTCAATTGATGAAAAAATATTTAAAAAGAAGTATTATGCTGATATTTTGATTGATCTTAGTGAGATATATGTCCTAATTGGGCAATATGAAAAAAGCCTCAAGATGATTGAATCTTTAATCGACAATAAAAATACAGAGTATCTATTAAAATATGCTTTGTTGATTAAAAAGTGCAAAATTTTAAGTGCACTTGGAAATTGGGATGAATCATTGAAAATATGTAATATTATTGAAAAAAATCTTAATAGGAATATAAATACTGAAATACCTATTTTGTTTGAAATCCTGTGTGAAAGTGCCGGGATTTACAGAACAAAATATCAGCTTGATGAAAGTATTAAATATACTAAAGAAGCTATGAATATTCTTGATATCATAAAAAGAGATAATATCAATTATAACAAAAAAGTTGAAGCTCAACTGTACAGCACCCAGGGATCTATCTATTTAATCAAATATGATTATAACAAATCATCTGATTTTTTCAAAAAGGGAATTTCTATATGCCGTGAAATTAAAGATTTACAAACTCTTTCTATTTCATATTCGAATTTGGGTATTGTCAACCATACGAGATTAGATCACAAAAAGGCACTTGAACTTTATAATAAAGCATATCATCTGTCAAAAAAAATAGGATACAAAAAAGGAATAACTATATCCTGTCTTAATATCGGATGTATCAACAACGACATATCTAATAACCAAAAAGCACTTGAAAGTTATTTTATAGCCTTAAATATTTCACAGGAATTAAATTCAAAACATGATATTGTCAATATTCTTTTTAATATAGGAAATACTTACAGCAACATGGATATT
>CBDUTX010000245.1:0-3933 GCA_965370235.1 uncultured Desulfuromonadaceae bacterium
AATATAGCAGATAATGAAATTGATATAAAAAATCAATTTACACTTATTTTAGGTAAATTCAAAAAAGAACAAATAAAACAATTTCAAGAATTTGATACGTATGATTTATTAGAGGATTTTGACATTAGATCTCTAATTGTCAGAAGACATCCCTGAAGATCAACATAATCAATATTCCAAAAAAACTTTACGGCATCGTAAATTCTTTCTTTTCTTCCATCATAATTTAAATATTGTCTTATTCTCAAACCGTTGAACCAAAAATGATATCTTTTAAGAAAACTTTTTGGTGTGGATGTATTAAAAAAAATTGAAAAAATTGCTTCTATCCCGTTTCTCTCCCTTAAAAATTTTTCAAGACTTCCACCCGGCAGATTCAATTGCTTATATCCGCCTTCACTCCAGTATTGCAGAGAATTAAACCAGTTTTTTAATTTCACAAAATTTGCATGATCAGGAAACTCATCAAAGATTTTCCTGTTCGATATTATATCATTGATATTTTTTCCCGTACCAAAAGGAACCCTGCATGAAATTCTTCCTGAAGGATGAGTTCTTGTTGAATATATATGTACTATTTTTCCGAATTCCCTTAGCTTCTGAAGAAAATAGAAATCCTCTCCGGCTTTTCTGCTGCCAAAGCCACCTACCGACAGATAAGCACTTTTTAAAAAAACAATTGAAGAACCTATCGCCCACAATGAAAGCGGAGAACCAGTAAACTGTAACCCGGTATAATAATATCTGAGATAAATTTCATATTTGATAATTGCATTTCTTTCATCAGGATCTTCAGGAAATTCGTGATGAGTATCTATTGTCAAGCCTACAACACTTTCATCTCTGTTGAACATTCTATTTATCTCAAACAGATAATTTTTCTCCACTGTTGTGTCAGCATCCAAAGAAAAAATAATCACCTCATCTTCTGAATTTGCAATTGATTCTGAAACTCCTGTTCTCCTTGCTGTGCCCACTCCTGAAAGTCTTTCAGGGAATGCTTTACCTTT
Organism: uncultured Desulfuromonadaceae bacterium; assembly: GCA_965370235.1. GTDB lineage: Bacteria > SDB-A > SDB-A > SDB-A > SDB-A > CBDUTX01. Next base: position 1,011 of record CBDUTX010000245.1, read on the forward strand.
GGAGAAATAATCAAGAGCATGTACTTCATGATATTGCTGCTTTATCTTTTCAAAAGTCATAAAATTATTCTCTACAATTTCTTCTTTTGCTCTATCCGAATTGTTTATCACAACAAAGATCTGTATATCTTCATACCCATCTGCATTGCGCAGGCTGTCAAGTGTCTTGAAAATATAGTCGTATTCAGCATAAGCAGGAATCACTACAACTGACTTCATTGATTCTCCGAAAATAAATAAGAATTACTCAACAATAAATATTTTCCCGTTCTCTGTAAAACCTTCACAGGTCATTGAAAGTTTATCAATATTACCAGGTGAAAAACGCAAGCAATATGTACATTGTTCGAAGATTTATTATTTTCTATTTTTTAAATAATTTTCTTGCTGCAACTTTATGACACCTGGTACATTTTACAACTTTAATTGGATTACCTTTTGCTTTATATCTAATTCCACCTATATCCCACATGCTAAACTCATTTCCACAATCACATTTAAAATACCACTCCTGGGATTCAGATCTAGCCTTATTAAAGGAATTTGCAGATAAAAAGAATTTATATAATTTTTGAATAGTGCTCATTAATTAATTCTTCCATAAATGAAAATAATAAAACTTAGTCAACCGAGGGAGCAAACCTTTTATGCTGTGTTAGACAAAGTATTTATATAGATATTGCCTTTTCATATTCTGTCAATAAAGTCTCAACCAATTCTTTAACAGAGATGATTTTATCTACTCTATAAGCATTAGCTCCCGCAAAAGCAAACCCTTCATCCATGTTTCCCACTTTCGCATCGGTTAATGCAAGTGCAATGCAGTACGGTGAGTTTTTGTAATCACATGTCTTTAAACATTTCCACGGACATTTAAATGTTTTCTTCATACCTGCTGCCACTTCATCTAAAAATATGTTTCTTATCGCTCTTCCCGGTAATCCCACAGGACTATCAATTATAATTAAATCTTCTTTTTTGCACTTCACATATGCTTCTTTGAATTTTGCACTTGCATCACATTCGTGAGTTGCAACAAATCTGGTTGCCATCTGTACTCCATCAGCTCCCAACTGCATAAATTTAAAAATATCTGCACCGGTATAAATACCTCCTGCAGCAATTACCGGAATATTTTTATTAAATTTTTGTTTATATGTTTTTATTACTGAAATAACTTCAGGGAGTAATTTCTCTAATTTATAATTGGGATCATCTATGTGTTCCTTTTTGAAACCGAGATGTCCTCCTGCTAAAGGACCTTCAACAACTACAGCATCAGGAACATCATTATATTTCTTTGCCCAATATTGAAATATAATATTAGCAGCTCTTGCAGAAGATACAATAGGAACAACCTTTGTAGAGACTTTTCTCAATTTATCCAATGGTAATATTTTTGGATTCTTTAATGGAAGTCCTGCACCAAGAAAAACAATATCCACACCTTCTTCTAATGCCACCTGTGTTAGGTCATCAAAATCTGTGAGTGCAACCATTATATTGACTCCAATAATCCCGTCTGTATCTTCCTTTGCTTTTCTTATTTCTTTTCTCAAGGCTCTTATGTTTGCTTCTTTAGAATTTATATTGAAATCAGGTTCGAGCATACCGATACCCGCTGTCGCTATAACGCCAATAGCCCCTACTTTTGCAACAGCCGAAGCTAACCCTGATAAAGAAATCCCAACACCCATTCCTCCTTGAATGATTGGTATCTTTGCCTCAAACTTGCCAAATTTTAATCTTGGCATTTTCAGTGAATTCATAAATTATTTACCTCTATTAAATTGTTTCATTTAACATTTGTATATAACTGAAGTTTCGCAATAATTCCTTATAAAATCTAATAGTTTTTTATTAAATTTGAGATAGGAAAATTTCACATCCTTTTGTTTTTCTAAGTAATATTTTCCGAACCTCATATCTGCTATTATGTTATGTGATAAAAATTTCATCCTATCATTTTATTGCATAGGACAACGTAGATTCAACATGTATAGCCAATGTATTTAGCAATACTTTTGATGTATCTTCCGATGAAATTATCATAGGTAACTCTGTACAACCTAAAATAATACCATTTACTTCATAGCTATTGATTATTTTCAAGAATATTTTCTTGCTGTCTTGTTTCACAATTCCTTGCACAAGTTCGTCAAAGATAATCTTATTGATAATTTCTTGTTCATCAAAAGAAGGTACAATTATTTTAATACCTGATTTTTGGAATTCTACTTTGTAAAAAGTTGACTGCATTGTAAATTTTGTACCTAAAAACAACAGTTTTTTTAGTCCAATATCTTTTGCCCTATTCACAGTATTTTGAACAATACTTAAAAGAGGAATTTTTGATCTCTTTTGTAATTCGTCAAATACCATATGAGGAGTATTTGAAGCAATGATAATAAATTCAGATCCTGCTTTTTCAAGAGAAGATATTCCTCTCATAAGCTCTTCAATGTACAATAGTTTGTTATCTGATTTCTTCAATTGAATTATTTTATCAAAATTTAAACTATAGATTATAACTTCAGGATATGCATAATCTTTATTTTGTTCATAGTGTTTTTTTATTAAGAGATCATAAAATTCCCTTGTTGATTCCGGACTCATGCCACCGAAAATACCTATTTTTCTGTAACTCGTCATATATTTTTTATTTTATTACAAAGGATCTTAATCTAATAGAGAAATTTTTATCATTAAAATCTTAAAGTAATATTTTTTTAACCAAACTTAAGTCTTCATTATTTTTTCTGTTTATATATATTCCCTGCATTCCTACTTCTCTTGCAGCTTCTACATTTATAATTTTATTATCAATAAATAAACTTTCCTCAGCTTTGGAAGATGTTTTTTTTAAAGCAAAATTGTATATCATCTTATCTGGTTTAGCTTTTCCTACAAATGCAGAAATAAT
>CBDUTX010000246.1:0-3910 GCA_965370235.1 uncultured Desulfuromonadaceae bacterium
GTATTGTGATACAACAGGAGCACAAATTGCAAAAGGGATATGAACTTTTTTTATTTGTGGAATTATTTCTTTGTCAGTGTGTAAATAACCAATTCTCCAACCAGTCATTGCATATGATTTTGTAAAAGTAAATACACTGATAACATTTTTTTCCATTTCCGGAATAGAAGCAATGCTAAAATGTTTATGATCATCAAAAACAAAATATTCATAAGCTTCATCAGTAATAACAGTTAAATTGTTTTCTAATGCTATTTCTGCTATTTGACGAAGTTGTTTTTCGGAAAAAACTGTTCCTGTCGGATTACTCGGTGAACAATACATTATTGCTTTGGTTTTAGAATTTACAGCATCTTTAATAGCTTGTATGTCCAAAGCAAAATTACTTTCTTCAAGAAGGGGAACCAAAACAGGTCTTCCTGAAGCCAATTCAACTTGCCTAATATGAGTCGAATAAGTAGGTGTAGGAAGAATGACCTCGTCACCAGGATCGATCGTTGTCATTACTGCAGCAGCTAATCCTTCTATCGCTCCTACAGTAACAATTATTTCAGAAATATGAGCATCGATATGATTATCTCTTTTCAGTTTTATTACAATTTCTTCTCGTAATTCCACGAGTCCATCACTTTGGGAATATCCACCTGCCATCCCTTTCTTGATTGCAGAAATAGCTGCTTCATCAATATGCTTGGGTGTCCCTGAAGTTGGTTTTGCCCAGGATAAAAAAGCTACATCTTCATATTGCTTTGATAATCTGGTCATTTCGTGTATAGCAGATTTCTGTATTTGTTTAACTCTGGTTGATATATACATTGTTACTCCTTTCGTCCATTATATTTTTTATTTTACAATAATGATTGTAAACATTTTCAATGGATTCATAATTATATAACAATGCAGCAGGATGAAATAGAGGAATAATCTTTTTCTTTTCAACCGGATAAAAATTTCCAACCAAATTGTGAAATTCTTTTTTAGAAAATTTAGTAAGATCGTATTTATAAAACAAGTATTTAGTAGCATAGTAACCCAGAGGAATTAATAATTCCGAATTAACTCTCGCAATCTCCTGTTCTAAATAGATAGAACATGCTTGTATCTCATGCTGTTTTGGTCTTCGGTTTTTAGGTAAATTACATTTGATAAGATTTGTCATATATATCCGATCTTTTGGAATTTGTGCTTTGTGTAATAATTTATGGAATATTTTACCTGAAGGTCCAACGAACATTCTATTGGCTATATCTTCTTTTTCACCGGGAGCTTGTGCAATGAACATAACATTAGCATCCAGATCACCTTCTCCGATAATAGGATTTATCCTGCTTTTATACAAATTACAGAGTTTGCAATTTTGAAGAATTTTTCTTGTGTACATATCTATATTTCGAGGTAAAACTTCAATGTCTATCATCTTTATTTCCAGGAAAATACTTTTTTACACATTTTGGACATAACCCATGGGTGAACTGAGCATCCGAACGCTCTGATATATATTTCTCTATCTGTTCCCAGTATCCGGAGTCATCCCGGATCTTTTTACAGGAAGCACAGATCGGAAGAAATCCGCTGAGTGTTTTTACTTCTGAAAGAGCCTCGTTCAGTTTTTCATTAGCCTCTGCAAGCTCAATATTTTTGAGTCTGTAAATCTCATTTTCCTTTTCCTTTTTCTCTGTTTCATAATTTATCTGTAGTTCATTGTATTTCTTACTGCTCTCTTCAGAGAATATTTCATCATTAAGCTCTTTGAATTGTTTATGATATTTAAGTGCTTTACTGAAATTTCCCTTCTTTTCAAGAATGGTAGATAATGTTTGGAAGCAATTCATTTTTAGATCAGGAGCGTCAATCTTCTCTGCAATGACTAGTCCTCTCATGATATATTCCTGCGCATCAGTAAAATTGTTAAGTGAAGTATAGATTCCACCTAAACCGATGAGTGTTGATGCAGCTACATGTTTGTTTCCGATCTCCTCAGAAATCTCCAATGATCTGAAGAAGTACTCCAGTGATCCATTGTAGTCTTTCATGTCCTTCAATACGGAGCCGATATTGTTCAGAGAATGAGGTATGCTCCATTTCTTTCCAAGTTTTTCTCTTATTTCAAGTGCTTTCTTATGATATTTAAGAGCCTTATCGAGTTCTTCAAGTTCCCGATAAATAATCCCTGCATTGTTATATGCAGTAGAAAGGTCATCTATCCTATCAATTTCCTCAAGTATCCGAATAGACCGATTATAGTAATCCAGAGCCTTTATCTTGTCCCCTAATCTATGGCAGATGGCTCCAATATTGTTGTATAATCTTGCAATAGCAAGTTTATCATCAATATTTTCCCGAATTTTAAGAGCCTGCATGAAAGAATCAAGTGCATGATCAAATTTATACATTCTAAAGTATGTCCCTCCAATCCTGTTCAATGCAATTGCCTTCCCATGGTTATTATTAGTTTCATTTGCGATCTCAAGCATCTTATAGCCAAATTCCAATGAGATCTGATACTCGTCAATGCACTGATATGCCCAACTGATCTCATTCAGTATAATGGATTCCAGTTTATTGTCTTTTGTATCTTGCAGCATTTCCAGTCCCTGTTTTCCGAATTCAATTACCTTTTCGGGATTGATATTTTTGAAAGCTATAGTTAAATCAGCGAGAACCTTTACTTTATCCAGTCCGTTAGTTTTAGGAAGCTTCTCAAAAAGGATTTCATGATCTATTTTCTCAGGTGTTTTAGTCACATAAACCTTTCGTTATATTTTTTATAAAGCAATAATCCAGATCAAACAAGTATACCTTATAAATAATGCTAACTTTGTAAAGTCCAAATAGCAAGATTTATAACCGCTGGGAAGAATTACCCGGACATTATTTATGATTTAACACAAAGTCATACATAAATTCTAATTTATGGATTATTTTAATGTAGACTTTAATTTTATCCATGATATTATTAAACTTAAATACTTGTATCAGCTCTTTTCCTTTGACATATTTTAGAAAACAGAAATTTATCATCTAAAAAATCAAGTATTATCTATTTCAATTAATTATAACCATAATGTAATATTTAATTGTGGATATTATATAAAGATGTAAAAAATAATAATTTAAAAACTATGTCAAAAACAATAATGATGATTCATGGAATGTGGGGAGGAAGCTGGTGTTGGGAAAACTATAAAAAGTTCTTTGAAAGCAAGGGATATAAATGTATTACACCGACCTTACGTTATCATGATATAGCTCCAAATAGTATTCCAAATAAACTATTAGGGACAACAAGTTTGTCAGATTATGTTGATGATCTTAAAATTGAAATAAAAAAACTAAAAAATAATCCAATAATAATGGGACATTCTATGGGTGGATTGATTGCACAAATTTTATGCAGTCAAGGTTTTGCTAAGTTTCTTATTCTTCTGGCGCCAGCAGCACCTTATGGAATTATTTCAATTAAACCTTCTGTAATAAGAAGCTTTTATAGTTATTTTTTTAAGTGGAATTTTTGGAAGAGACCACATAAACAGAAGTTCAAAGAAACTATTTATTCATCATTAAATTTACTTTCTCATCGGGAACAAGAGAAAATTTATAAAAAATTTGTCTGTGAATCAGGTAGATCGATAGCAGAAATCGGATTGAGTATTTTTGATAAAAGAAAAACATCAGAAGTAGATGAAAATAAAATTACATGTCCTGTTTTGATAATTTCAGGTGCAAAAGACAGAATAACACCAACTTCAATAGTAAAAAAGATAGCAAAAAAGTATAGATCTGTTTCAACTTATAAAGAATTTATTAATAATGCACATTGGGTTATTGGTGAACCCGGATGGCAAAATATTGCTATATATATTAATAATTGGCTGGATTTAACATTAGTATGATTGATTATCATCTCTAC
>CBDUTX010000247.1:0-3900 GCA_965370235.1 uncultured Desulfuromonadaceae bacterium
ATTCGCGAAGCCCAACGAAGCTTGTTAGAATTAGCGAAGTTGTGGTGGATAAAATGCATTATTATTTCTTATTCTTTACTGTGTTTTCCATGTTTTTCCGTGGCAAATAATCTTATATTGAGTGGTGCTGGGCTTTTTCCTTTGTGTCTTTGTGTGAGCTAATTTCTTTTTTCATTACTTAACTTGCAATAATCCTCAATATAAATTATAAAGAATATATCTGATAAACAAGGAGATATTTTGCAAAAACTAAAATCATCCGATTTGTTGAATATCCTCAATAAATTATCAGAACATCTTATAAACTCAGAATACACAAAAAATCTTTTTTATAACTACAAAATATCAATAGAAAAAATATTTCCTGATTCGTTAATACTATTATATAGATTCAATAAGGAAACAAACAAATTCATGAAAATAAATTTTGATTCATTCGGAAGAGATGAGAAATTAGATTCAAGTGAAAACAAATTAGACAGTTATAACCAATACATAATAAAAACCAGAGAATCCCTTCTTGTAGAAGATATTGATTATAACAATATTATAAAAATTGAAAAAGACAATATAGATTCTGAATTCAGATCCAGGATTTATCATCCAATTTTTATCAAAGATAATCCGGAAGTTCTTCTTAATATTGCCAGTAATAAAGATTATTTCAGTGAATTTGACCTTCAACTGATAATTGTTGTCTCAAATATTTTTGCAATAACTTATGGTGATTTATTTTTAAAAAACAAAATCAAAAATATAAATAAATCATTAGATCACAGCAAGAATAATATAAAATTTCTTTTTAACAGAATTGAGGACTTTATATTCATACTTGATCTCGATGGAAATTTCCTTCATGTAAATAATAATGTTCTGTTTAAACTCAATTATTCGATGGTTGAAATTAAACAGAAGAACATTGTCAATATATATCCTGACAATTTAAAAGATAATATGAATCTAATCCTGCTTAAAATATTGGATAATAAGAATCTTTCATGGCAATTCCCTCTTGTTACTAAAGAAGGAAAACTTATACCTGTAGAAACTGTTGGAGCTATTAAAATATGGGATGATAGGGAATTACTTCTCTGCATATCAAAAGATATATATGATAAATATGAAATTGAAAACGCTTTGAAATTAGAGCATCAGCAAATGCTTTCGATACTTGACAGTATTGATGAGATAATTTTTATTACAGATCCGGATACTGATGAAATTATTTTTGCCAACAAGATTTTGCGTACTTCTTTTAAAAATGTTATTGGATCAAAATGTTATAAAACCCTTCAAGGACTTGATAAACGTTGTGATTTCTGTAAACACGATAATATATTCGGGAATAATCTTGGAAATACATATATTTGGACTCACTTCAATACAAAAGATAATAAATGGTACAGGAATTATCATAAAGCAATTAAATGGCCTGATGGAAGATTTGTAAGATATGAATTAGCAATTAATATAACAGAAATGAAAAAAGCTGAAGAAGAAAAAAAGAAAAAAGAAAAAGAATTAATGTTGAGAAATAAAATATCCTCAGCATTTTTAAATCTTGATGATGAAATTCTTTATAAATATATACTTGAAATATTACTTACAGCAGTAAAAAGCTCTTTCGGAATTTTTGGCTACATTGATGAGAATTCTAACCTGGTCTGCTCTTCTCAAATCAGAAACTCGAAATCACAATGCAATAATACAAAAAACGATATTTATATAAATCCTCAGCAATTGTCCAATATCCTGGGACAATCATTAAAGGACATGGTTCCACTTTATTCAAACATACCATTTGAAAAGATCATTGAAAGTCATCCGGATATGAAAAAATGTCTCAGTGTACCAATGATTTATAATGGTAAATTGACAGGCTGGATTATGGCAGCTAATAGCGAGAAAAATTATACAGATGACGATTTGAATTTAATGAAAAACGCAGCAATTTATATTGCTCCTCTTATGCTCGCAAGATTTCAAAAAATACAAGAAACAAATGAAAAAAATAAAGCCCGTGAAGCTCTATTATTTAGAAGTAATTTTGACAAACTTATCAGATCTATATCAACAAATTTCATAAATCTTTCATCTGAGCATATTTATAAAGGATTAGACAAAGCATTAGAAAATATCTCAATTTTTCTGAAAGTTGACAGAGCATATCTTTTCCTTTTGGATCAGAAAACTAAAGAATTCAAAATTCTTAATGAATGGTACGGTCCAAATATAAATTCATTAACCTCTCTTACTGAAAATAAATATGTCAACTGTATCAGTTATTTCACAGAAAATATTATTAATCATACTCTATTGAGGATTGACTCGGTTTTAAATTGTCAAGAACTTTCTGAAACTGAAAAACAAATTCTTCCTGATGCCGGGACAAAATCAATACTTCTTCTTCCATTGATTCACAGCAGTGAAGTACTGGGATTTATTGGTATCGATTCCACTGAAAATGAAATATCCTGGGACAATGATACGGTTGAAATGCTGAATATTGTAGTTGAACTTTTTGCCAATACATTAAAAAGAAAATGGACTGAAGATGATCTAATCAATGCTAAAATACAGGCAGAAGGAGCTTCCATTGCCAAAAGTGAATTTCTTGCTAATATGAGTCATGAAATTCGTACACCTCTCAATGGTATAATTGGCATGTTGAGCTTATTAGAGGAATCCGAACTTCAAGCTGATCATCTCGATTATGTAAAAATGGCAATAATATCTTCTGGATCTTTAATGTTGATAGTCAATGAAATCCTCGATTTTTCTAAAATTGAAGCTGGAATGATTGAATTGGAGAATAAATCTTTTAATCTTGAAATTGAAATAACTAATTTAATGGAAACTTTCACAAATGAATCCTCAGAAAAAGGTTTGGAATTAATATTCCGTTACGATACTAACGGTCCAACAAGATTTATCGGTGATCACCTTAGAATTAGGCAGATATTATACAATCTGGTTGGAAATGCAATAAAATTCACAGATAGAGGTTATGTCCTGGTTAATGTTGATTTCAAAAATATCAATTCAAAAAATGCTACCGTATTGATTTCAATTAAAGATACTGGTATAGGTATTCCTATGAACAAACAACTTATAATCTTTGATAACTTTACTCAAGGAGATAGTTCCACAACTCGAAAATTCGGTGGAACAGGTTTGGGACTTACTATCAGTAAAAAACTTGTGAAAATAATGGGTGGTAAAATCTGGTTGGAAAGTGAGCCTGGAAAAGGGTCAACGTTTTACTTCACTCTTGAACTGCCAGTTGATAAAGAAATAGTGGAAGATAATATCGAAACTAAATTACTTGAAGGAATGAGAATTATAGTAGTTGATGATAATATAATTAATTTAAAAATTTTTGGTGAATATCTCATAAAATGGAAAATGAGATTTGATACCTTTCTGTCTGCTGCTGAAGGATTACAGGCAATTTACAAAGCACATTACACAGGAGATCCATACAAAATTGCAATATTGGATTTTCAGATGCCCGGTATGGATGGTGAAGCTCTTGGACGTGCAATCAAATCTGATCCAAGAATAAATAACATTATTATGATCCTGATCTCCTCATCAGGAGTTCAATCAAATCATAAACATTTTTACAAAATAGGTTTTTCAGAATATTTGACCAAACCTATAAATCATCCTGATCTCATTAAAATAATTATCAGTGCCTTGAAAAAATCAAGCATTACTCTAACAGAAGAAGAACAAGCTCTTTCAGACGAGAAACACAAACAGACAGAAAAAATAATTTTAAGAGAAAATTTTAAAGATGTGAATGTTCTAATTGCTGAAGATAATAAAATAAATCAAATGGCAGCAAAGAGAATGCTTGAGAAAATCGGATGCAATGTAGTGATTTCCGAAACAGGC
>CBDUTX010000248.1:0-3897 GCA_965370235.1 uncultured Desulfuromonadaceae bacterium
AAGCATTATGTATTCGATATTCTCCTTTGCTGTCAGAACAGGTATCAGATTGTAAGACTGAAAGACAAATCCAATATGATCTCTTCTGAAATCAGTAAGCTCTCTTCCTGACATTGTAGAAATTTCCGTACCTTTCAACCATATTTTTCCCTCTGTGACATTATCCAATCCAGCGATGAGATTCATTAATGTAGTTTTTCCCGATCCTGAAGGTCCTGCAATTGCTGTAAACTCTCCTTTTTCAATTTTAAGATCAATTCCCCTGACAGCATCGACTGATACTCCATTATCAGAATAAACTTTTGTTATCTTTTCAGTTAAAATTATATTTTCCATGAAAAAACTCCTGTCATATGGTTTTTCTCATAGCATGGGCTGGAGAAATTTTTGCTACATAAATTGATGGATAAATTCCTATTAATAAAGTAAAAATAAATAATAAAAGTGGATATACCATGTACTGATATAAGTTATTTACAGGATATATAACATTCAACATTACACCCTGATATTCAATTCCCGAATAATTAATTCCCGTCTTACTTAATATAAAACATGTTATCAGACTGAGTAAAATGCCTACAAAAATACTGAATAAAGCAAGAGAACCTGTTTCGAACATGACTAATTTGACAAGATCCCTTCTTCTCGTTCCAACAGCTCTTAAAACACCAAATTCGTATATTCTTTCAAAAATAGACATAAATAATGTATTGATAATTCCAAAAGCTACAAGAAAAAATATTATGAACATCACTATCAATATGGATATCTTAGTGAGTTTAAACGCACTTTGAACTTGAGGCATTATCTGAACCCAGCTTATTGCTTTATTTCCATATCTTGAATATCTACTAAAAAAAAGTGCAGTTGTATCATTTGAATAATTGATATCATTGAATTTTAAAGCAATTTCATGAATATCATCACTCAGGTTCAGTATATTCTGTGATTTTCCAATCTCAATAAGAACAATCCGGGAATCGAGTTCTTTTATATTAAATTTAAAAATTCCTGAAACCTTGAACATCTCCTGAGAAAGACCACCTCCATCAGCTTGAGAAACTGTAACAACAACTCTGCTTCCGATTCCTACATCGAGTTCTTCGGCTATATTGTATCCTATTACTATATCCTGCTGAAGATCATTATCATTCAATAGATATTTTTTAAAGATTTTAATTAATGTTGCTTTAAATCTTTTTGGATCTGTATAAAAATTAATCCACAATAATTTATCATTAAAAAAACTTCCTTTTATTATTGACCTGTTAAAAAGAGAAATATCCTTTTCCTGAAGTGGATTCACACCAATCATATTTACTGCTTGAACATCTGCAGCAGATGAAATTGTTGCAAAACTTGTAGTTCTCTGAGTAAAGAATTCCACATCATTATCTCTCTGTAAATCACTGATTACTTCATCTTTATTCAATATCACTTCATCGATATCGAGTGTTTCTAAAAAATCCTTTCTATGGATTTGACCTTCACCTATAAATGTTGAAGTAATTGATTTCACCATATTCTTATGCATTCCAAGCATCAGAGCATCAGTGAAAATCAGAGATGTTAAACCAATACCTATTGATATAGCAGTTATAACGGTTCTTCTTTTATTCCTGAAGACATTTCTCCATGCTAATTTTAAAAATAATAATATGTTTCCGGGCATTAATATTTACTGCTTTTAATTTATCCTCATTGTTTTAGCCGGATCAGTTCTCGCTGCCTTGATGGCAGGGAATAGACTGACAATGGTCGTAGAAAATAATATTGTGATTGCCGGTATTATAAAAGCTCTCATGTTGATTTCTGCTTTTAAACTGCTGAAAACTATCCCTCCATAGGACATGGGATCAGATAATGTAATTCCTTTTACTGAAAGAAAATATAGACCAACCAATCCTACTGCAATTCCTAGAATTATACTGAAAATTGCTATAATATTCATTTCAATAAGGATTAAGGATATAATCTGTCCGGGCTTTGTTCCAATAGCTTTTAAAAGTCCAAATTCCCTTCTTCTTTCAAGAACTGACATCATAACTGTGTTCAATACACCAACAGCCACGAGAAGAATTATGATACCGAGCTGTATCCACAGTGCATCGAGGTCTGCTTTCATAGCTTTATAGAAAGATTTAGCAAAAACAGTCCAGGGTTCAACATCAAGATTATTATCAATGAATTTATTCCTCAAATCATTGGTTACTGTATTAATATTGGTCATTTTATCAACCACAATTGCAATCTCGTGGCAACTTCCGTTAAGTACGAATAACTGCTGAGCATCTTCTATACTGAGATAACATGATGCCCTGTCACCTATGGGATCACCGCTATTTATAATCCCTACTATCTGATATTTTGCATTTGCAATCGAACCATCTGATGCCTGTGAGAGGAGAACAATTGAGTCTCCTATATCAGCTTTAATAATTTTAGCCAATCCTTCTCCGATAATTGCCTGACCAGATATATCTCTATTTAGCGGTGATCCTTTTATGATTTTATTATTAAAATTAGTTGTTCTGTCCTCCAAAACCGGATCTATTCCAATAACCTCAATACCGGAAACATTTTCATCAACCATTCCAAGTGCACCTGCAAATATTCTCGGTGTCCAACTGTCGACTTTATCTATCTTATCTATTTTCGCACCAATTTCTTGATAATTTTCAATAATTTTATAAATTGACGGTTTATCGAGATATCCGCTGTCATGAATCTGGATTTGTCCCATTCTGTTCTTTGTAAAAGAGTAAATTATCTGAGAGTATGTACCATCGGCCCAACCGATGGATAAAGCTGATAAAACAAAACCTCCAAACATTGTCATCAAAGTTAAAATAGTCCTTCTTTTCTGACGGAAAACATTTCTTATACTGATTTTAAATAATATCATTATTCCTACTGATTCTGAAGGTTCCTTAAAGTAAAAATATCATCATCGAGTTCAATGTCAAATTCAGCAGATATAAATCTTATGACAGTTCTTTTCCCCTCTTCATTTTGTGGTATCAATTCCATTACAGTAGGTATTGTCTTTCCTCCGATTGTTTTGATCTCCTTGAAATTCATCAATCTGACAAGCTCATTATTCTCTCCGAAAAATTTTTCCCAAACTGGCAAGTAATCACTTGCTCTTACAGCAAGTATAATTTTACTCCAAACAACAGGAGCATCTTCATGCGGGGTCAATTTAAGATATAGCAAACCTTCTTCGGGATTTTCAACCTCTGTGAATTGGAATGAGTAATCTTCAATTAAAGATGACTCTCTTACAAGGTCATCATTTGTAAAATCTGATCCCATCCATGAACCCATCATCATAGACGGTGGGATCTTCATAACCTGATCCGTTTGAGGCATATAATTCCACATCTCATTCTCTATACGAAGAGTTGCAAAACCTTCTTCCCTTGCCGGAGATGTGATTAAAATAAATGTTTTATCCATTTTATAACTCCACAATTTCATCTTTAAAGTTCTGTTCCAATGAGGAGTTTCTATCTGCATCTCAATTTCACTTATGCTTGTATTACTTCTGTAGAGTTCATCTATAGTTTTGACTATATCTTCGATATTATGTTCAGCAAATGTCGAAGATGAAAAACAAATAAAAAAGATGCTGATAAGTAAAAATATATTCTTTTTCATTATTCACCTCTTTTTTTTATTATTAGAAATGATGTATATAATTGCTATTAATATTACCTAACTTATAACAAACTTTTATATAATTTTATAAATCTTAAATATCTTAGTTAATAAACTTACTAAGTATCTTGCTCTACAGTAAATAGTGTTGTCTTTATGAAATCTTTACATTATAAGTTAATAATAATTATTAAATTACTTTTCAATTTTAGAAATTATTTTATCAACTATATC
>CBDUTX010000249.1:0-3881 GCA_965370235.1 uncultured Desulfuromonadaceae bacterium
GAAACCCAACGAAGCTACCTGAGAGAGCGCAGCCCATCGTAGCTAAGAATGAAATGAGAGCGAAGATGTGGCGAAGTTGTGGTGAAACCCTTCGTAAATCTTTGAGAAAGTAGGGCGAAGTCGGATAACTTGATTAACAGAAAACAGTAAGCAATAATTTTATGAATGAAAATATTCATTTGACAAATGGTATAACAAAAATCATACTTTAGTATGAAAATAGCAGTATCAATTCCAAATCCTATATTTTTTATTGCAGAAAATATTGCTAAAAAATTAGGAATTTCAAGAAGTAAATTATTTTCATTAGCTATTGAAGAATTTATCAATAATCATACATGGGATGATGTTACCGGAAAATTAAATAATATTTATTCACATCAAAACAATAAATTAGATGATTTAATCTATGATATACAGTTATTATCAACCGCAGAGGAAGACTGGTAGTGAAACTGGGAGAAATTTGGTGGGTAAACCTACCCACTCCTTCAAAATCAGAATCAGGTTTTAGAAGACCTGTTTTAATAATTCAAAATAATTCATTTAATATAAGTAAAATAAATACTATTATTTGTGTAATAATTACTTCAAATATAGAATTAGCAAAAGCTCCTGGAAATATTATACTTGATAAATCTGAAAGCAAATTACCAAAAAAATCAGTTGTAAATGTATCACAGATTTTGACACTGGATAAAAGATTTCTATCAAAATATATTTCTACTTTAAATTCAAAAATCTTAAATAAAGTTGAATCAGGAATTAAATTAGTATTAGATTTACAATTATAATTAGTTATAAGAAACAAATTACTAAAAGTTTTATTCGTTATCTTCAGTCGTCAAAGTCAGATTGAATTTCTGTGTAGCTTTTCCCCCCAGACCATCAGTCACTTCTATGACTACTTGATGAACACCTTCTACAGGAAGCAACCAGTTGATATATCCTGTTCCAGGATCAATCGTCATTCCTTCAGGATGAACGGACAAATTATAGGAAAGGGGATCATTATCTACATCCTGTGCAATTACAGAATATTGATATCCTGCTTCGCTAAGGTTCAAAGAAGGAGGTAATGAACTTATTGTAGGAGTAGAATTTATAATCATAACTTCATTGCTAACACCTTCTTCCCCCTCACCCCAGTAGACTTTGATCATAACAATATCACCATGTTTTAATGAAGCAAGTGACATTTCATTTGCAGTTGCACCTGGAAGAGCAACTCCATTTACAAACCACTGAACAGTAAATTTAAAGTTGTCTCTATTACCAACTATTTCCATTCTTTCAATCTTTATAACATTTTGAACAGTTACACTGTCCGGACCAATTCTCAGTGCAGCTACTTCAGCTTCTCTGGGAAGTTGTATCGTTATTTTCTCAGATGAGAAATAATGAATATTTCCATCATTTGTGTAGAGAATAACAAGAGCGGAGATTTCCATTCCAACTGCATAACCGGTTGTCATAAATTCCTTGCTATTGCTTTTTACAGTATCATCGCCTGCTATCCACCAGTCTATTAATGAATCCATTTCCGGATTGATGTAGGAGTAACTCATTGTTATTACATCACCGATATGTGGAACTGAAGGTGAAATGGTTATTTTAACAGGAAGTATAGTTAAATTTGAATCATCCGTAATAATTTCTCCGTTTTCCTGTTTTTTCTTTGTACAGCTCAGAAGTGTCAATATCACTATTAATGTTATTATAATTTTTATTTTCAAGAATCCCTCCTGTTTTTTTAATAATATTACCACAGGAAATATTTATATTAAAATAATTTTTAAATAAAAATGAAGATCAATTATCAATGCATAGCAACACCCGGAAGAATAGAACGCAGATTACAGGATGACGCAGAAAAAACACTTACCTGTGGAAAGCAGGCAGATAAATAAACAGATGATTAAATCATCGGCTCTAATTGATAAACAGGAGAAACAATATCTAATTACATAAATATGAAATAATCCTCAGATCAAGATAATATTATTCTTTTAACTTGGAACTTGTTACTTGTAACTATTATTCAGACCTGTCTCAAAGTAGCTTGTATGAAACCGAAGTGATTAAAAACTAATGAATTAATTATTCCTCTGAAATTATTGAATCCAGCCAGGTAATTATAGTATCACTTAATGAAATATCAGCTCCGTAATCTTCGGGAAGAACAAAACTTTCCCTGAAACCATCCTTACCTTCGATAGTTGAAAAGGCAAAATTATTGTCAATTTGTGGGAATATAACCATATATCCATTTTCTGCTTCCTCAGCCAATCTTTCAGCATTCTCAGATGATACAAATCTATCAATTTCCCCATGTAAAATCAACATCGGTATTTTTAGATTGCTGATCTTATCGAGAGGATCAAAATCAAGAAAGGATCTTGCATAAGCAAGGTTTTCCTTCTCACCTGGAAAACCTGGAATCTCTCTCCAGTATTCGGAGGAAGTCCTTAAAAATTCCAGTCCCTCCTTAAGATCTTCGATCTGTTTATCAAGTCTCTCTTCAGACCAGTCCCATGTCTCCGCCTGCAGCATCATAAGTTCTATATTTCCTGAATCAATTGGATTAAGAGCTGTTGTCCCCATTGTAATAATACCTGCAAGCCTGTCTTTAAAAAGAGGGTCCGATGCAATATCCATTGAAATCAATCCGCCCTCTCCATGTCCGAGTATGAAAACATTCCTTTCATCTATATCCCTATGAGAGTACATTTTCTCAAAAGCGAGATAAGCATCTCCGGAAAGTATACCATAATGCAGTGAATCATAACTTCCATCGCTGGCTCCAACACCTCTTTTGTCGTATGTAAAAATAATGAATCCATTTTTTGCCAGTTTATCCCCAAGAAATCTAAAAACCCCCATTTCATATCTGTCAGAGGCAATATTTGAATGGAGAAACAAAATACCGGGAAAAGGACCTTCTCCATCAGGTACAAAAAACGAACCAACAAGTTTGACCCCATCAGCTCCGGTAAATGAATCATCATGGACAGAGTAGTTTGAAATTTCAGGAGCTCTGATAAAAGGTTCCGGGAGAATTTCCTCTGCTTTATCATCTTCGAATATACTCAATACAATCCCGGAAGGAAGATTCACCCTTGCCTGCAACAACCTTCCGACAACTCCTTCTGTCGGCATAATTGCTCTGATTGAGGCTAATACACTGTCTTCACTCCACATCAAAAGTGAATCAACTTCAATTTCTCTGTGATAGACAACTTTAAAATCAGCAGTATCACCACTCACTGATAACAGCTCGATGGATACATTCCCCCATTCTCCAAATGCAGATGGGATAAGAACCGGAACATCCTGGACTCTCTGAAAAGAAGTGTCGTTGATATTATACCTGTTTAAAAGAGCTTCCAATAGAAATGCTCTGTCCCATTCTATAACAGCAGGTCCGTCAGGATCTTTTGGATCACTATTCCAATACCTCGGTGAAGATATAACAGAGTTCTGCAGTAGAATTATCCAGGGTTTATCAAATCTCAACTTAAATGTTATATTCTGCCCGGGTAAATTTTCTACCGAAGTGTAATTGTATATCTGCCATGTTGCATAACCGGGTATCAGTATCAACTTTGAGTCATAAGAAATCGGTCTGAGTCTGTATGGTCTTGACTGAAATGAGATAAGAACGATAGTATCACCAATTCTCTCCCTTTTAACCGTTTCATATCCAACCTGATTATTATTTACTGTTATCTGATAAGTATTTTCTCTATCTCTCGGTTCAATTGTTCTTTGAGAAGGTTTTGAACATGATGAAAATATTAATATGATAATTATTAGAACTCCGTAAAATTTCATCATATCTACCTCCTAATTAAGCTTTTTATTAAATATCCTTTAAATAT
>CBDUTX010000250.1:0-3870 GCA_965370235.1 uncultured Desulfuromonadaceae bacterium
ATACATAAATTTTTAATATCAAATTCAAAATATATAGATAAATTTTTAAATAATTTAAAAAAAATTATTTATAAATAAAAAATATCCCATTCTTACAAAAAAGATATAGTTCCAGAATATCTAAAAAAAGAGTTCAAGAAAACCTATTACGCAAAGTTTAACAAAGAGGGCTACGAAAAACTTAGGGAACATGTCAATAAAAATAAAAAAAATGATCCACTAATTTTGTATATTTTGTTGATTTATGGCTTCAATCGAATGCTAAGATTTAATGGTGAAGGGAAATTTAATTTGCCTGTTGGTAATGTTGATTTTAATAAGAATGTTTTTAATGCGTTGAAAAATTACTTTGATTTTGTTCAAAATAAAAAAATATATTTAACAATGCAAGATTTCAGAAAGATTTTTGAGAATAGAATTTACGAAAAAGGTGATTTTGTATACTTTGATCCGCCTTATATCATTACTTCAAGTGAGTATAATAAATTATGGAATGAAAAAACAGAAGCAGATTTACTTAATTTGATTGATGAATTAAACCAAAAAGGTATTAAATTTGCTTTGTCAAATGTGACCCTTTACAACGGAAGTAAAAATGATTTATTGATTAAGTGGATGAAAAAATACAAAGTTAACAATATTAAAAGCAACTACATTAGCTACCATAACAACAGAAAGAAAGAGATCAAAGAGGTTCTGATTACTAACTATTAAAATTATGAAACAAGGAGCAAAAAGAAAACCGACATATAAGCAAATGGCATTTGAAACTGCTGTTAGAAATCCCGAGAGATACATCGGTCTTTTGACTGCTCTTAAAAATTTTGAGGGACGAATACTGAATGATGAAAATTTACTGAAAATAGTTTCTTATTTATATTTAGTTGGAGAAGTATCAAGTGATGATATCGTTATTACTGATAAAACAAAGATTAATGACATAAAAGAAAAAGTTATTGAAGTGAATAATACTCGCAGAGCTGATGGTGGTTTTTCAATGGGGTACCAGTCTCGTTTTTGGACATATATGAGAACTCCATCGGAATTAGGTTTTGTATATGCTCAATACGGAAAAGAGTTTAAATTTTCTGATATTGCTAAAAAACTTATTGACGGGAAAATCGATGAACAAGAAGCATTTTCACTTCAAGCAATTAAATATAATAGAAAATCTCCTTACAGAAATGTAAGTAATGATTTTAATTTTTTCCGTTTTATTCTTGAGGTTCTTTTAAAATTAAAAGATAGAAACAAATCGTTAAGTTATGAGCAGTTCATAGTTGCAATGTTTAGTCAAAATGGCAATGTAGATGAGTTTTTATCTGTTATTGCGAAAAACAAGTTCAAGGATTATGAAACTGTTTATAATCTTGTAAAAACACATTTTGGAGCTACAACAAAAATTAAGACAATCACTAAAGACTATCCTGACGTTGTTCGTCGATTATTTATAATTTCAGGATTTGTTTCTATTCTTTATTAAGGGAAAAAATTGATTCAAATAAACGAAAACAAATTAGCATACATACAAGATTTATTGAAAATTGATTTTTCACTTTCAGATGAAGAAAAAGCTAACTCGCAAAATTATTTTGATAAATTGAATACAAGAACAGATGAGTTTTTAATAATTGCTCAAAAATACAGAGCAAGTGATAAAATCAATGGAGAAATATATGTAAACAAAATTTTTGCTATTATCAAAAATTATAAAATTGACGAAAATATAATAGTTAAAAGCATAGAAAAAATAGGATCGAGAAAAACTGTTATTGATGAATTTAAAGAAATTCCAGAACCTCTAAAATTAGAGTTTTATATTTCAATTCTTATTGCTCTTAAATACGGTAATGAATTTTCAATTCGTCCAAATTACAAAGCTGACCACATAGGAAAACCTTATTCACACGCCCCTGGAAATATAGGAGATATTGAAATTTATTCACCTGAAGCCTATTGGTTAATTGAAGTAACTTTGATCCGTAATAAAACCCAGCAATTAAATCACGAAACAACTTCCGTGATTAGACACTTGTATTCAAATGATGAATTTAAAAATCATTTAATAAAATATTTATCTTTTGTTGCTCCTGTTATTCATGAAGATACAAAAGAGTTTTATGATTATTCTGTAATAAAGGGGCAAAAGGAAGGCTATCAAGTAAATATGAAGCCATACTCAATGGATGGTTTTGTAAAGATAACACTACAAAAAGAAAACCTTAGTGATATGGAACAGTACACAGAAAGTGTTAAATCTGATTTTAGGTCTAGGCTAAGTTTATAAAGTTTTTAATAAATTATAAAATCTTTTATCAGTTTATATGATTAACATTGAATAAAAAAATGCCCAACCCAGTTCCCAGGAAGCTATGAAGTTGCTACATTTTAGTAGACACAGAGTTAAGCACTTTTTATCTTGTAATATGACGACGTTATAGCAAAGAATTTAAACTGGAAGCAATCCATCTGAATCCCAGGAAGATAATGTTTCAACTGCTGCCTGTAATCTTTGGATCTAGCAGAATAAGGTTAATGATTTAAAATTTTACTCATCCAGTGGACTTTTCACTCCGAGAATATTCTTTTTTGCGACATGAGTATAGATCATTGTTGTTTGCAAATTTTTATGACCGAGAAGTTCTTGAATTGTCCTGATATCATATCCTTTCTCCAACAGATGAGTTGCAAAGCTGTGTCTTAAGCTATGCAAAGATGCGTTTTTTGTAATTTCAGTTTTCCTCAGAGCAACTTTAAATGCTCTTTGCAGAGAAGCCGGATGGAAGTGATGACGTCTTACCCTATTAGTCCTCGGATCAACTGATAATTGTTTTGATGGAAATAACCAGAACCATCCCCATTCTCTTCCTGCATTTGGATATTTTCTTTCCAGTGCAAAAGGTAATTCTACTCCCGGTAATTCTTTAATTTGGTCTTGTTTGTAAAGTTCTTTGATTTCTGACAGATGTTGCAGTAATTTTTCCTTAAGTGTAATTGGCAGGACAGTTCTGCGATCCCTGTCTCCTTTTCCTGATCTGACTAACAGGATATTCTGTTCTAAATCAAGATCTTTAACCCTCAATTGCAGACATTCAGTCAATCTCAATCCGCAGCCATAGATCAGTTCTGCCATGAGTTTAGTTGAATGTTTTAAGTTGTAAAAAACTTGATGGATTTCCAACTTAGTCAAAACAACTGGTAATTTTCTTCTGTGTTTTGATCTCACAGCATCAATGATATTTTCAATATCCTTTTCAAGAACATATCGATATAGAAATACCAAAGCATTAAGAGCTTGATTTTGAGTAGCAGGAGCTACTTTTCTGTCAACAGCAAGGAAAGTAAGAAAATCCTGTAAATTTTCACCTGAAAGAGTATATGGATTTATAGATTTACAATAATTGTGGAATTGCCTTAACCAGCTAAGATAAGTATTTTCAGTACTATATGACCTCTGTTTCAAACGGAGTCTGTTCTTTGTTTTAAAAATTATTTCTTCCCATAAATCATGATAATTTTGAGAGGTTTGCAGTTCGGATACCTGTTCCTGTTTACTTAAAAAGAAGTTGTAAAGCTTAATTGCATAATCAGCCTGATTTACCTGCCAGTCTTGATGATTTTTGGATAGATGATTTATGAAATTATCTTTTTCATCATTTTGGATTTTGTCACTAAACTTTTTAGAATTATACTTCAGACAGTCTTCTATCCAGAAAATGTAATATTTTATGTATTTTGATCTGATATTTATCTGTTCTAAGAGATATCTTTTAAAATTATCAATTGTATCCATTATTATAATAGTACTGCATAATAATATCATAGTCAATAATTTATTTGTAGTTATTAGAATTTTGTCTTAATTAATAA
>CBDUTX010000251.1:0-3857 GCA_965370235.1 uncultured Desulfuromonadaceae bacterium
TTAAAAAAAATATCTTATATTATAATTTTTTCGTTTATTTTACATTCATGCCGGTCCACGGAGATAATTGTAAAAAAAAATAGAGCTTATAGATTTCCTGAATTTGAATTAATCACTGAAAACTACCTGGATCTATGGGAAATGGTTCTTGTACCGGAAGGAAACTTCACAATGGGTTCAAATAATACTTTCCCTGATGAATCACCTGAACATCAGGTTTATCTTAAAGATTATTATATCGATAAATACGAAGTTACAAATTTTCAGTATGCGATATTTTGTCAACAGGCAGGGCATTTAGTTCCCAGGAACTGGTCAGGAGGGATATGTCCGGTAACAAAGTACTATGAACCGGTAATTTGGATATCTTATCAAGATGCTCTTGATTATGCAACATGGATGGATAAACAGCTACCAACCGAGGAACAGTGGGAAAAAGCAGCAAGAGGAATAGATTCCAGATACTTTCCGTGGGGGAATGAGTGGCTTGAATCAGTCTGTAGAACAATGGAGGAAAAATATGACATTCCTCAATTAATCGGCTGGTATGGCTTCAGAGGACAGAGCCCATATGGAGTAGTTGATTTAGCGGGAAATGTATGGGAATGGACATCTACATGGTACAACAGATATCCCGGAAGCTCTGCTGAAAGCGGTTATTTCGGATCTATTGTCAAAGTAATCAGAGGAGGATCTTATAAAAACACTAAAGAACTTGCAAGTGTAAGTTATAGAGGAATACATTATCCCAATATTCCAACATCTCATATAGGATTCAGATGTGTATATATTCCAGATGATATGGATACTTTTCCATCAACTATACACTTTGAACCAAATGGCAATATTGAATGGTAGCACCTATTGAAAAAATAAGAGCCCTCCTTTATGAACGTCAATGGGATTCTTTAATAATCACAAAACCTTTAGATATCTATTATATTTGTTCTTTATCAGGTTTTTTGAACCTTGTAGAAATAAAACCATTTTTGATAATAACTACTAATAATCAATACATCATCGGAGATTTTGCTACATGTGAGATTATAAAAAAATTATCACTAACAAATTTTACATTCGTAGAGATTGAAAATAGAAAACTGATTGAAGAGGGTGGAATTTATCAAAAATCAATTATAGAAATTCTCAAAGAAAATAAATGTAAAATAATTTCTCTTGACAACACAGCTCTATTTTCAAAATTTGATAATGATTTTTCAGTTGTTTATTCAGATAAAATAGTTTCATTGATAGCTGTAAAGAAAGATGATATTCAAAAAAAATCTTTAACAACAGCCTCTTCTATTTTAATAAAAACTTTTATTGAGACTTTAAATTCCTTAAGAGAAGATATGACAGAAATTGAGTTGAGAAATATTTTTGATATAAATATTCATAAAAATGGTGCTGAGAGATTAGGTGTTCCTACAATCATTTCATCAGGAAAACACTCTCTAGCAGTTGATCCTGTTCCGGCATGGAGAGTAATTAGAGAGGGTGAACCTTTAATGATTGAAATTTCAGCCGGAATTTCAACCGAAGCTCCAATAGTTGGCAGAACTTTATTTTATAGATCCGCATCAGATGAGAACATAAAGATAACTGAGAAAATTTTTAGAGCTTATGAAAATATGCTTTCATGGATTGAACCCGGTAAAATATTGAGCAAAGCTTATGAGGTAGCATATGATTCCCTTGGTGATTTGTCAAAATTCCTTATCGGGCCCTGTGGTTATGGCTTGGGTGCTTCATCTGATTTTTTTTATATATCACCAAACAGCAATCATCTTTTTAGATCTGATGAAGCTCTTATAACAACTCTTTCCCTGAGTATCCCCGATATTGGAGTTATTCGTTACACTGATAGTATTTTAATAGGTGAGAAATTAGAAATTTTAACTGATGTTAAAATTCCCTTGATATTTCCGGAAATTAAAAACATTTAACTGATATATTATGAAAAGAGAACAGGCTTTAAAAATTATTGATGAAAAAATCAAAAATAAAAATCTTAAAAAACATCTTTTTGCCACTGAAATATGTATGAAAGAATTAGCAAAATATTTTAATGAAGATCAACAAAAATGGAGTCTTGCCGGACTTCTACATGATATCGATTATGAAGAAACAAATGAACAACCGGATAAACACGGTGAACTTGCTGCTGATTATCTATCAGATTTAGGACTTGATAATCAGATAACAGAAGCAATTAGATTACATGGAAAATCTTTACCTCCCGATGACAGGATGGCTCTAAGTCTTTATTCAGTAGATCCTTTAACAGGATTAATAATTGCATCAGTACTGATGCATCCTGACAGAAAGTTGAGTTCAATGAATATCGAATTTTTAAAAAAAAGATTTAAAGAAAAAAGATTTGCAGCAGGAGCTAATAGAGAACAGATTAAAACTATTGAAAAAACTGATTTAAACATCGACAGCTTTTTTGAAATTTGTATTAAAGCAATGAACTCAATATCAGAGGATCTGGGTTTTTGATGAAAAAATTCAAAGTATTAATCACAAGAAAACTACCGGGTGATTATTTTAAATTGTTTGTAGGAGAAAACATACAGTTTGAGATATTTCCCGAAGAGGACAGACCAATAAAAGAAGCAGAGCTTCTTGAGAGGATTAAATATGCAGACGGACTCTTATGCCTTTTAACTGATAAAATAGATAAAGAAATTATAGAAATTGCTAAAAATTTAAAGGTAATTTCTAATTATGCAGTAGGATTTGATAATATCGATGTTAAAAAAGCAACAGAAAAGAATATTATTGTTACCAATACTCCGGGAGTTCTTACTGATGCGACTGCTGATCTTACGATTGCTCTAACACTTTCTCTTGTCAGAAGAATTCCTGAAGCAGATAGATTTGTCAGAGAAGGTAAATTCATAGGTTGGTCACCTACACTTTTAATTGGAGGTGATCTGAAAGGGAAGAATTTTGCTGTTCTCGGTGCCGGAAGAATTGGTCGCGAAGTTGCAAATAGAGCAAAAGGTTTTTACATGAATATTTTATATCACTCAAGAAGGAGGAAACCTGATTTTGAAAAGAAATATCATGCTGAATTCAAGGAACTTGACGAGTTATTAAAAATTGCAGATATTCTTTCAATACATCTTCCTCTAACCGAACAAACCCATCATATTATCAATTCTGACAGGTTAAAGATGCTCAAATCATCCTCCTATATTGTAAATACTTCAAGAGGTGCTGTGATTGATGAAAAAGCTCTTATAACTACTCTTGAAAACAGATCGATAGCCGGAGCTGCACTTGATGTATTTGAGTATGAACCAGAGGTATCGATTAAGATGAAAACCCTGTCCAATGTGGTTTTAGCTCCTCATATCGGAAGTGCATCTAAATCTGCAAGGGAAAAGATGGCTGAGATGGCAGTAGTGAACCTTATCAAAGCTCTAAAGGGTGAAATACCTAAAAATACAGTAAATAAAGAGGTTTTATTAAAATGAATTTATTCAACAAAAAAAAACAAAAACAAAAAATCCCATCACTTACAGAAAGGCTACCTTTAAACAATGCAATAGCAATAGAAGCTATTGTTAATGTCCTTGAAAAAAAGAACATATTAGATAAGCAGGAACTTCTCCAAGAAGTAAAAAAACTTGCAAAGGTCGCAAAGAAGAGCTCAATTGAAAAATGGAGTGAGAATACTAGCGGGAAGTCTTAAAGGAAGAATAATTCCCGTAAAAGGGAGAGAAATCCGTCCGGCAACTGCATTTATGAGAAAGAGAATATTTGATATTATCTCTGATCTTATTTCTGATTCGTGTATAATTGATCTTTTTGCAGGAACCGGTTCTCTTGGATTTGAAGCATTATCA
>CBDUTX010000252.1:0-3851 GCA_965370235.1 uncultured Desulfuromonadaceae bacterium
GAAGTGGCTTGAATGAATTCAATCGGTCTTTTACCTGTCAATTTATCATTAGGCTTGTTTATGATGTTTTCATCTTTAGCACAGGAATCGATGTTAATAACAAGAATCTGAATGTTATTATTAATAGCAAAATTTCTTAAATTGGAAACCCGCTTGGAATCATACACATCAAAATTAACCGGCGTCTTATCGTAAAGGTTTTGAAAATGCTCAAAGGTTATTTCAAGGTTTTTTAATACGCCTTCACGGATAGCGATTGAAGGTACAACAATTACAAACTTTTTAAAACCGTACTTTTTATTCAGTTCATAAATAGTACGAAGATACACATAGGTTTTGCCTGTCCCGGTTTCCATTTCTGTAGAAAAGTGCATGCCATCCAGTTTTTCGGAAATAGTCAACTCATTTTTCTTTTGTATCTCCTGAATATTTTTTAGAATTTGCTCTTCGCGTATTTCCAATCGATTGCCGACACCGCCCTCCTTAAACATGTAGCTTTCACTACTTAACGAGAAACTGAAATCTCCCTGATTTAACGACTGACCTTCAAATATGTTGACAATTGAATTTATAGCATCAAGTTGGAAGTTTTGATTTGGATCGAATTTAAGGATCATGATTATAATATTAAGCTGTTTACAAATAATGTATACAGGTTGTCCTTTTCATTACTTTTATATGCTCTCAAAAAGGATTTTACTTCTTTATTTTTATTTATGTAAATTATACCAATATTGTTATTGCGAAATAAATCAGTATCAACATTTTTTAGTGATTTTTCCAATAAAGCAACATAACAATAGTCTGCGAATTTCTTATAACGAAGTGCCTGACAAAAAGCCTCTTTCCATTTGCTAAGTTTTGCTTCAACAGCAACAATGGTAGCTTTTGATTTTTCGATTTGCTTTGTTCTCTTGTAATAATTGTTATTTCTACTAATTAATCCAGCAACCATAAATTGTTTTAATAAATTATATTTAAGGTAATTGGAAGAGTAGGACGAATATTGAATAATACTTTCAAATGGAATCCATTTATTATATTTCATTGAAATAAGTAAATCAACTTCAAATATATTGTTAAAAGCATAATAAAAAGAATTATTAATATTTTTTGCAGCTACAACATCTGCGATTCCATAACCAGAATTTATTTCATTTTTAACTATAGAATAACCTTTAGTATTAGTAAAATACTTGTTTATAATTGGAATCATTTCTTTTTCATATTTCATTTATTAAACCTATTTCAAAAATTCTGAGAAAACTTCAAACCAAACATCAATATGTGAAGTGGACTGAAGTTTAATATTCGATTTTTTAACTTTTTTGATATTATCATTTGCTTTTTTAATCATATCTATAAAATGCAAATCATTGCCATTAATGAGTTGAATTTCATTTGATCTTAATTCTAAAAAATGGTTTTTACTTACTTTTGAAATTGAAGCTAAATCAATTTTTCCCAAACAGAATTTACAATTGCATTTCAGTTCTGGAAATTTATTCAAAATTTCTGCTGCTAATTGAACATTTAGAGTTAAAAGAAGATTTTGGAGATAATACTTCCTTTTCATCTGATAATTAAATTTTCTGTTTAAAATAAGCATTTCTGCTGAAAAACTTGATAATGATGCAATCCCTTGAGAAAAAGCATCTATTCCTAATTCCAGGAGACCTAACCCTAATGTTCCAACTCGTGCTGCAATTACGGGTCTTTTTAATTTTTTGAATTTTAGTAATAGATCGATATAAGAATATAGTTGAGAAGGATTCGAAGTTTTTTCATTGATGTTATTAATATAAAAAATAAAACCACCAGGTAAAATCCTCGAGAATTTATTTATTAATTCCAACCTATTTTCTTCATCAGTTAAATCCTCAATATCCAAACATAGTCCGGCATAAATATCTTGAGGTAAATGATTTTCAGATTTAAATGTAAATGCTTCTTCAAGAAGTTTTAGATCAGTCGAAAGCCAACGATCTGCTAAATTTTGCGAATAATGAAATGGTGAAATTAAAAAATCCGTTTTCCATTTCAATTGCCAGAGCAATACATCTTTGACATATTTTTTTATATCTTCAAGAGAAGATAATTTGTCGGGCGTAAGTCTATTATATTTATCATAAACATAGGGTAATCGTGTAAGTCCTTTTGTTTGAGTGAACTTTGAAGCAATCAGTCTATTTGTAGATGGGTCGAAATAATAAGGTGTCTTAAATTCTATCAAATCTTTTATCTGATTCTCATATTTTGGAAGATAATTAGCCTGATATTCTACTCCATCAATATTACCACCCTTTTTTAAAAAATTCGATAACTCACTTTTTTCATTATGCATCAAACGTATAAAAAATCTTTTTCTTTCAAAAGATTTATCTTCTTCATTTTCCAAATCTATACTTACTTTTAAAAATGGAATTTCATTTAATACATTCTTTAACTCATGAGCACTCTGAAAAGGTCTTAAATAAGGTTGTTTTTCTAATAGCTTAAGTATTATATTTTCTAATGAATTAGAAATATCTTTAAATTTATTACTTATTCTTTCAGGTGGTTTTTTTACAATATTATTTAATAAAACAAATATATTTTCTCCAGAAAATGGAAATTCTTTTGTAAAAATATAGTATAATAGAATACCGAAAGAAAATAAATCACTACGGTAATCTATCGTCTTGCCTTCGATAATTTCTGGTGACATAAATAATGGAGTACCTACGATTCTACCTCTTGTAGTCAGTGAACTATAATCCAACATTTTCACCAATCCAAAATCAAGAAGCTTTACTATATTATTATCTGTAATAAAAATATTTGCCGGCTTTAAATCTCTATGAATAATTGATTGACTATGTATTGAAAATAAACCTTCAAGAATACCAGAGAAAACTTTTTTCATCTGATCTTCATCTGCAAGAAATTTATCTCTGTTATTATTAAGGAATTTGTTAAAATCCATACCTTCAATAAATTCCATAACAATATAATAATGTTCAATATCTTTATCTAACCAAACACCACTATCATAATATTTAACAACATATTCTGATTTTACTTTCTGCAAACTACGAACTTCTCGATTGAATCTTTTATAACCTCCTGATTGAATTTCGTTGCTCATTGCTTCAGGTTTTAATATTTTCATTGCAAAAACATCATCATCTTTTATTGATTTATATGTATGACCAAAAGCACCACTTCCAATTGCTTCTATGATTTTATAACCGTTAATATTTAATCCAATCATTTTATCCTCCGAAAAAGCTAAACGAATAATTTTTATTGAATTTAAAAAGTAAAGTTTTTAGTCTAATCTCACACCACCTTAAACTCAATCCCTGCATCTTTCATTTGCAATGCTGTATTGGTTTTTAACTGGTCATTATTTTTAAATAAACGGTCAATTGTAATTACCTTTTGCGGTTTTACATCAATAACTTTCTTAATGATTTTTTTATCAACCTTTTCAAGAATTAAAGCAATTTCAGTATCATTGACAAGATAAAAACCACCTTTTTGTACAATTTTTGCGGTAAGCGGAACACCAGATTTCAAAAGTAACTCATAAAGCACATCTTCTATCTTTGCGTTTTCGTCCAGCGGTTCAAGATGCTGCTGTAATTGATCAACAAGTTGTTCTTCGTTTTCAATCTTTGTTCGCCAAATTTTAAAATTTGACTCCTGTAATTTAAATACCTTAAAACCTAAGTCCTGTTTATCGGCGTTGCTGTCAAAATCAAGTTTACCTTCCTGCTCTTCTTTGATTTCTTTAATTACACGGCGAATACCTTCTTTGCCAATTTCAGCAATTGTTTTGTATCCAGATTTATAGGCTTCAGATTTTT
>CBDUTX010000253.1:0-3845 GCA_965370235.1 uncultured Desulfuromonadaceae bacterium
TATTATTAATTTTTTTACTTGACAAAATTAATATTTATACTATATTTGATTGTAAAAGGAGGTTGAGATGTTAAAAAATTGTCCGATATGTAGTGGAAATATTAAAGTAAGAGAGATATTTTGTGAAGAATGTGGTGTCCGAGTGATAGGGGAATTTAATATAAGTGACCTTGATTCGATTGATTCGGAAACAATGAACTTCATAAAAGTCTTTATATTCTCAGAAGGAAATATAAAGAGGGTTGAAAAAATATTAAATTGTTCTTATCCAAAGGTTAAAAATTATCTAAAAAAGGCAAAAGAAGTTTTAGGACTTGATGTTATTGAAGAGAAAAAAGAGGATGATAACAAGAGCAATATTATTGATATGCTTGATAAGGGTAAAATTGGGATTGAAGAAGCAATTGAGTTGTTAAAAGATAATGACTGATGAGAAAAGAAAGGGGTAAAAAATGATAAGAAGTACGAAAAAGAAAGACAAAGCAAAAAAAGTTCTTCAAAAAAGGACAGGTTTGGTAATTTTAAAATCTGAAAGAAGTTTTTATTGATGTTTCTAAAATGTATAGAGTAGAGATATGGAGGTTTAGATGAGATATAGAAAAGATAAGAAAGCAAAAAAAGAAAGAATTAAAGATAATAGATCTTTAAAAGATAATAAATCTTTAAATGAAGAAATTATTGAAGAAGAACTACTTGTTGAGTTTTCTGATGTCTTCTTCTGGTGGATTTAATTAATTAGGAGGAAATTATGAATTTTGAAGTACAGGAAAATAAAGATGAAATCGATTTAATTTTAAGAAAAATTGATCTTGAAATAAAATCTGAGGACAGAGGAGATGTTGAAATTGATTTTTCAGGTTTGACAAAAAGTGGAGCTGAAGAGAGATTTATTATTGAATTTTCTGACAACAAGCTGAAGATACATGAGAAAAAACATGTTGAATGGGGAAAATATTTTGATGTTAAAGATCGAAACAGTGGAAAATTACTTCTTCTTTTTCCTGTAGATATTGAAACTTCAGGTACAATTACAACTTATAATGGAGATATAGAAGCTGAAACATGGGTTTTCAATGGAAATATTAAAAGTTACAGTGGAAATATAAAAGTAAGCAAATCATTGAAAGGTGATATAACTTCAAAAATATACAGTGGAGATATGGAAGTTGAAAATTTTGAAGGAAAACTTCAGGCAAAATCCTACAGTGGAGATATAAAAATCAACAGTGGTTTAATTAAGCAGTTAAATTTGAAATCATTTTCTGGTGATGTTGATATAAAAGGAATTTTTCAGCTTGATAAAACCTCAACAATAAAATCAATGTCAGGAGACGTCAGATTGGATATCAATGAGTACAGAGGTGAAGAGAAGCTAAACATTCGGGTTTTAAGTGGAGATATAGATGTAAAAGGTGATTATCCTGAAGATAAAATTGAAATAAAGAGAACTACAGATCTTTCAGGTAAATTTGAAATCAGGAAGCTAAAAAAACTTATTGATATTTTCGGAGGGAATAAAGCAGAAGTTAAGGTTGAAGAGAGTACAAATAATATCAACAGGATTTTAGAAATGCTGGATAGCGGGAAGATTAATTCAGATCAGGCTGAAAAACTTATTAAATCTCTCAAGGTGTAAACATGTTAAATGTCATCTTATTCATACTTTTCTGGATAATTTATTATATTTTAAAGGGAGTTATTCTGAAAAAAATCATCAAAGTGAAAATAGGATTTTTTATTACCATCTCGATTCTGTTTGCAAGTTTATTTTATATATCAATTAAATTTCATCCGTTGACAATGATCATCCTTATCGCATATCTACTGATAAGTTATGCAGATTACACTTTAACTTTTTTCAATGTCAGAGTACCTGTGCTCCCTATTTTCTCTTTCATATCAGTAAAAACAGAAGATGTTAATATAAGATATCAGGTTTTCAGACCATTATTCCTGCTCGTAGCTGATCTGATACTGCTATTTAAAAGAGCTCCGTTGCTCGGATTTAACGATGAGATTAAAGTTGATGTTGATACAAAAAATAATGTATCTGTAAATATAAAACTTTAAGGGAGAAAATATAATGAACGAAAAAACAAAAATACTTGAAATGCTGGAAAATGGCAAAATAACTGTTGAAGAAGCAGAAAGACTTCTTGCAGCTGTTGAAGATGTAAAACCGGCAAGTGAAAAGAAACATAAGATAAAAAACGCAGAAGCAAAGGTAACTCTTAAAAATGGCAAGCTGAAGGGTAAACTGAAAATTGTTGTTGACTCTAAAGATGGTGATAATGTCAGAGTTACAATACCTCTTAAACTTGCCCGGACAATAAATAAATTCCTTCCAAAAGAAGCATTGGAAAGCATAACAGAAGAGGGGATTAATATTGAGTCTATCATAGCATCAATTGAGGATTCTATTGATGAAATTGATGAGGATCTTGTCAATGTAACTTCATCCGATGGAGAAAGTGTCAGGATATTTATTGAGAAGTAAGCAAAGTGTTAAATAGGGTAGGTTAAATCAGACATGAATTAAAGACCTGCCCTTTTTTATTTATTCTTAGATAAGCTAAATCCTCAATTCACCTGATCCAACAGGTGTTTCCCCTTCAATACCAAAAATCTCATATAGTACACTGTTTTCTCTAATTTCAGTAACAGATGAATTTTCTATTTTACTTATCAAATTTCCAGATTCAACATCTATAAGATAGATAGAACCGTATCCGACTCCTCCATTTTCTGTTGAGATGATAATTTTTAAAGACTCCGTTCCATCCGGATTGACGGAAGTTTTCCAGAGTTGGGGAAAAACCATTTCAGATTCAATGAGAAAAAGTCTTTCCTGTCCATCTGAGATCCTTGTCATGATTATACATTCACCTTCATTTTCAAAACCTGTACCTGTCGGATATATCAATGCTGCCCACATATTATCAGGTGACAAATATGCTCTCAGACCATATCTTGTTTCATCTGTTCTGAATGGTTCACCGGTTGAAAGACCAATATTATTTTCATTAACTGTAATTCTTCCGGTAGAACCGAGAACAAGGTTGTGCATCTCCCTGGGAATACATTCAAAGCCATAAGAAGTAAGATACTGGTAGTCTTCTTTTGCTTTTTCATAAGAAGAATAACCACCGACACATCCTCTGAAAATTCTTTTTCCGTTATAAAATCCGGGAACCTGATAACAATAAGCGTATTCGGAAGTCTGTGAATAAATTGAATCAGAGAAAATCCATGTATCTATCATGTCTTCCGAAGCTATTAGCTGGACAGTCCAGGGATATTGATCATTTGGAAGAATATTCTGATAATTAAAAGATATTAGAGTAATAAATAAAAAATATATCATAATTTACTCCTTGTTAAAATTTGTGGTTATTATTCTATAATCAATAGTATATGATGAAACAGAGAAAAAAGAAATAAGTTCACACGAAGACACCAAGGCACAGAGCCCAACACTACCCAATATAAGAGTTTTATCCACGAATTACACGAATTAACACGAATGATAAAATCTTTTGCTTCGCAAAAAACTTTATCAGTTTTTATTTAAAAAAGAAAATGCAACATCAGCCAATATAAGTATTTTTGCCACAGATAAACACTGAAAACTCGGAAAAGAAAAAGAAATGATGAAATCTTTTTACTGCGTAAAAATCTCTCATCAACTTTAACCACAGAGCCCAGCCCAGCCCAACCCAGCCAACAAAATATTTTTTAACCACAGAAAAACACGGAAAAGAACACAGTAAATATAAGAAATGATAAAATCTTTTGCTTCGCAAAAAACTTTATCAGTTTATGATTAACACAGATTAATACAATGA
>CBDUTX010000254.1:0-3841 GCA_965370235.1 uncultured Desulfuromonadaceae bacterium
TCCTCGGTTCTAAATTTTGGTATTTTATTTTTTTTCATATTTTTCATAGCTCCTTTGTTCTTTTCTACTCATACTTCTCGCAGATATGATTCGAATTAAATCATTTCTGATGGTAAATACAATAAACAATCTTCGGTTCATATCAGTTTTTCCTAATGTATAAAATCGATTTTCAGATTGAGAATGTTCTATATCATCAGCAATAATTAATGGTCTATTAAAAAAATATTGTTCACATTCAGCCGGTGTTACTTTATGTTTTTTCCAATTTTTTTTAGCATTATGCTGATCCCATTCGAAACCAATACATTTCTGCAATATTTCGTAAATGTTCATTCTTTATTAAGTATATGTATATATTATATATATACATTTGTCAACTCTTTTCGAGAACATTTGAATTCACAAGACAAGTTAATCTTCGAGCGATTTATTTATTGTTTGATATTAAATTTTAGTATTTGTCTATTTATCTTCCTTGTTTTTTGTGCGGCATACATTTTATTAATTTATCAAATAATTTTGCCTTTGTGATATATTTAGCTTCTTTTAATTTGTTATTTTTTTCAATTTTAATTAAACCAAAATAATTCAAGAATCTGTCAAAAGTTCTTAATGAATAACAATTTTCTGGTTTTTCAAATTCATATTTAAATTCTGTTAAGTTTAGATCATTTATTAAATTTGGAAATGCTTGAAAATATTTTTGTGCGTAAAATTTATCAACAAGTTTTTTATTTCCATACTTTTTCAATAAGATCAAAGAAAATCCAAATCCTAATTGCCCTATTTTATCTTCACCATATCCATCAAAATACGCCCAATTAAATTTTAAACCAAATGTTTTAAAAATATTCAGTAATAATTGATGGTTGTTTGATATTATTATTTGTCCTGTTTTTGTCAAACTTAATTTATTGTGCCTTTTTTTTGTAATTCCGGATAGTTCAAGTAAGATTCTTGTCAGGTTTATTGTCATTGAATCAGTCTCTTTATATAATTTTACAATCCCAGATTCAATAGGTTTTTCTTTTAAATAACCCTGTTTATAGATTGTAGATACGATTTTAGTTGGAAGGAATCCTTTGTTTGTTAACTTTAATTGTTCCTTTTTTGTCGATTAATTCAATAAGAAATTTCATTTGATTTAATATTGGAATAGATTGATATTCTAAATCAGTCAGCTTAATCAATTGAACCGGACAGTTTTCTCCAAATATATCATAGAGTAAAAGTTGCATCTCAATTGGCGAATATCCTTCAAAATCAAGAAGTCCACGATTGTTTTTCTCCTCCATTACTTGATCAAAAGGGTTTTGAATTTTATCGACCATATTTAACAATGATTTTCTTGTTTGTTATGCAATATTCAGAGTATATCATAATGTTTTTAATTAAAGTAAACATCTTTTCTATGACCAATTTTAATTACAATAATTGTTAGTTTTTCTTTCTCAACCTTGTAAATAATTCGATAATTTCCCTGACGTAATCTGTATAAATTAAAACCGGTTAGTTTTTCAGATCCAAGGGGAAATGGATTTGAGGTTAATGATTTTATTTTCAAGATGATTTTTTGCAAATCGTTTTTTTGGATTTTCTTAATATCTTTGTAAACGGATTTCTTGATGAAGAGTTTATATTTTTCCATTTGTTTTAAGATCTTCCAGAAATTTTTCAAAGGGAATTATTTCTTCATCTTTTCTCTCTTTGTAGTCTTTTAAATCCTTATAATCCTCATCAAGCATGAGTTTGACTGCTTTAGATATTAGTTCAGACATAGATATAGAAGTTTCTACAGATTTAATCTTTAAAACTTTATGAAGATCAGAATCAATATAGATAGTGGATCTTTTCATTGAATTTTTCATAACATCTCCTTTATATAATATATGTCATATTAATGTTATTATGTTATAATGTCAAGGCATTATTTTTTGAATAATATAATAATGATAAAATATTTTGCTTTGCAAAAAACTTTATCAGTTTTATGATCAACACAGCCTAAAATAATAAGGGTCGGGGTTTGCCCAGACTTCGCCACAACTTCGCTCTCACTTCGTTCATAGCTTCGTTGGGATTGCTTGCCTGCGGCAGGCATCTACAGAAAAAAATTTATCGATGGAGTTTTATTAGATAAAAAGGCAGCATAAAAATTATGAGGATATGTAAAATTTGTATTTACAACAAATTTCAATCCACAAGAATTGACAATATCTTCTTAATTAACTCTAATAGCTTTAATATTCTATTTATAAAAATTTAAAAAACTTATTGACAAAATTGACAAATGACATTACACTATATGACAAATGACTTTTTTATAAAAGAGGTGAAAAATGCAGTACGGATATTTACAAACTATGTACAAGATGCCTAAATCTAAAGTAAACAAAATTCATAATGATGCTGAATTAATTGAAATTATATGTAAAGCTTTTACAGCAAAAAATGCTAAAAATTTCATTTCTTTTTCCGGTTTATCTTTAGATGAAGTATCAAAAATGCTACCTGTTTCAAAAAGAACTTTACAAAGAAACCTGAGCAATATGAAAAATAAATTAGACTTACTTATTAGTGAAGTGTTTATTGAACTTGGTGAAATATATAAAATTGGATTACAGGCTTTTGATGGCGATAAAAAGAGATTTAATAAATATCTTGATACAGAAAATCCGTATTTTAACAACAAAAAACCTATGGAAATTATGAATACTCATATAGGACGTGAGCTTGTTAAATATGAATTGTTGAGAATTGAATACAGCGAATTCAGTTAACATTTTTTAAATGGTTTTATACAGAATAACAAAAAAGAAGTATGCTGATGATTTAAGTGGATATGGTGCAAAGATAACTGGTGGACGTTGGAATAGAAAAGACATTCCTGCATTATATTTAGCTGAAAGTCAATCACTTACAATCCTTGAAACAATTGTTCACTGTCATGATATTAATGATCTAAACAACAGATTAATATTATTTATTGAAGTTCCAGATAATTTAACCAATATTCTTGATCAAAGTATTTTACCAGAAGATTGGAATAAAAAACCCTGGCATAATTTTACAGTTAATTTTGGTTCGGAATGGTTAATATCTAATAAAAACTTATTGTTAAAACTACCTTCAGCAGTAGTACCAGATGAGAATATTTTTATGATAAATCCAAAATATTCTGAAGTGTCAAAAATAAAAACAACTATAAGAAAAATCTTT
Source organism: uncultured Desulfuromonadaceae bacterium (assembly GCA_965370235.1). GTDB lineage: Bacteria > SDB-A > SDB-A > SDB-A > SDB-A > CBDUTX01. The sequence continues at coordinate 3,223 of CBDUTX010000254.1, forward strand.
AAACCTGATCATAGATTGGTTCTTCTACAATAAGTCTATAGTTTAGAATCTGGTTTGCCTGCCTGCCTTCGGCAGATATTTTTGCATTTTTCATATAAAAATAATAAAGCTCCAGTATATCAGTAATTTCCAGCTCAATTCGACTCACCTGTTTTCATGATGTTTCAAGTCAATTTATCTTTGTACAAATAAAAAAAAGGAAGGGATTTCTCCCTTCCTTTAATTCAACTTAGAAATCCATCTTCTTCGAAGGTGGTTGTTGACTTGAAAGTTATACTTATTCAATAAAATTTCATTACGATTTGAAAGAGTTATCAAGAGGATATAAATATTTCTTTACAAAAATGAAACCAGATATGGATGCTTATATGTCAGCAGGAGATGATAGAAACAAAACTCGTTTTTATTTTGCAGATGCTACAGCACAAGGATATTTAGAGGAGAAAACTAAATTCACAAATGAACAACGATTTTATGATACTTTAAAGAAATATCTTGATGATTTTAATAATGTAATAAAGTTGATAATATTAAGTTTTTTTCATAAAATAAAAGGGGACGGTGTATCTCAAGTTAGACAGTTCTTTTATGTAAACTTACATAAACACGTGTAAATCAA
>CBDUTX010000255.1:0-3837 GCA_965370235.1 uncultured Desulfuromonadaceae bacterium
TTTGAAGACAATTGCAAAGACAGAGAAATGGAAAACTTTTGTAATTCCTCAAAATGTAGGAGGAAGATTTTCTATTCTTTCACCCGTAGGATTATTTCCTCTTGCAGTAGCAGGAGCTGACATAAGAGAGATATTAAAAGGTGCTGCAGATCAAAAAATAAAATCTGAAAATCCGAATATTAAAAATAATCCTTCAGCTATTTATTCGCTTTTAAGATTTAATTTCCTTCTTATGAATTTTAATATTGAACTTTTTGTCACTTGGATGGAAAATTGTATAAATTTTGGATTATGGTGGCAGCAGTTATTTGGTGAAAGTGAAGGAAAGAATAATAAAGGAATTTTTCCATCAACTGCATTTTACACAAGAGACCTTCATTCAATAGGGCAGTATGTTCAGGAAGGAAAAAGGATGTTATTTGAAACTTTTCTCTGGATTGAAAATCAGTTGAAATTAACTGTTCCTGACAATGATATTAATGATGGATTATCTTATCTGACAGAAAAGCAATATTGTTGGATTAATGAAATGGCTAAAAATGGTACAAAAAATGCACATCAAAATGGAGGGATACCAATTATTGAAATCAATGTAAAAAATGCCGATGAATATAATCTTGGTGAATTATTTTATTTTTTCCAGGAGAGTATTTTTATCAATTCATACTTATTAAATGTTAATACTTATAATCAACCAGGTGTTGAAGCTTATAAAAAAGCGATGTTCAAGCTTTTAGGAAAACCTGAGTAGAGGGAGAATATTTATGCAGGAAAATTTTCATGAATTAATTGAAAAATTAAAAATAGAAAACAATCTGGAAGAAATTGAAAAACTTTGTAATGAAAAACTTAACGATGAAATAGATAGAGTGGCTTTAAGAGGTTTGGAATATGTTTATCAAACCAGGGAAGAAAGCGAAAAGGAAAAACATATTCTTAAACTTTTGTTGAAAGTTGAATTAAAAAAAGCAAATATATATCTTCGAATGATTGAGTTATGTGATGACAAAGAAGAACTGACAGAAAAAGTTATTGAAGAGCTTATCAACGAGAAGAGAGATGACAAAGCGACAGAACTGTTTGAAGAACTTGTTAATGCAGGGTGGGATAAAAAGAATAAAATATTCGATTGGGCATCCAAACTTGGAGATAATGGAAAAACAAAAACAGGATATAAATGGTTAAAAAGGTCTATAATTAAATTAATTGATGAAAAAAAATGGTTTGAAGTTGAAAAATTTTGTCTTCTATCATGGACATTGAATCCGGGTGATGATATAAGAAAATTTTTAATTAATTCAGAGAAAAATATTCATGTTAATTCTCCCCACCTTGATTTTTTCCTTGAAGATTTGAATATGTATTCGAGGAAAGATCTGATAAAGGGAATTAAAAAGTTAAAATCAATACTTCAATTTGATCAGGGGAAATATGTACTACATGATTCATGGGGTGTAGGAAAAATTCAAGAACTCAATCCTTTTCTCAATGAAATAGTTGTGAATTTTAAAGGGAAAAAAGGACACATTGTTTCAATGGATAATGTTGAAAATATCTTAAATCCTCTTGCTGATGATCATTGGTATGTTCAAATAAGGGAGAAAAATAAAGTATTGCAAGAGAAGTTAAAGAGTGATCCAATTGAAGTTATCAAGATATACCTTAGAAGTTTTACTAATCCTATATATGGCACTGATTTAAAAAATAGTATCAGTAAAGATCTTAAAACTGATAAAAAGTGGTGGATTATATCGAGGAATAAAATCAAAAAAGATCCTTATATAGATATCTCTTCAGGAGGTAGGGGAGGAAAATTTTCGATAAGAAAAAAACCTCGTTCATCTGAAGATAAAATCCTCTCCCTTTTAAAGAGTGCAAATGATATTTCAAAGCAAATTGAAATAATATACAATCTTGCTTCCTCAATCCGAAAAGGAGATATAAAAACTGAAGTAGTTGATTATATCTCTCTTGTAGTTGGAAGAAATTTAATGAAATTAAAAAAGGAGATTGAAAAAAAATCAGCTTTAAAAAAAGTTGATAAAGTAAAATATCTAAAAAACACTGTGTTATTTATTAAATATTATTTTCTTGTTAAGGATGTATTAAAGAATATTCATATTAAAGATATAGATTATGATCTTGAAAAATATTTTGAAAATTTTATTTCCTCACAATCTAATGAGAATATTATTGCAATATTGGGAGAAATTTACAAATACGATCTAAGGAATAAATTTATTAAGTATATAATGTTTTCACCTATTTTTAGTGAACATTTGCATGAAATGATTTTAATGTCTCATTCTTCTGGTTTCAGGGATTGTCTTACTGAAAAAACAAAAAGTAATGATGTTCACTACATTCTCTGTAAGAAACCTAATGATTCTCCTGATGCACTTCTGTGGGCAATAGATCAAGTTGTAGGTAAAAAAGTAATTCTTAATAAAAGTGATATTTCTTTTGCGACTTTCGTCGAGTGGCTTATCAAGATTGTCGAGCGAGCGCTATCCGAAGATATAAATGAAAATAGAAGAATAATTACAAAAGCAAGGGATATTTTGAAGAAGAACAATTATCAGATAGTTGAGCAAGCTGTTAAGGAAACTTCTCTTGCTCAAGCGAGATTGATACTCTCCTGGATTGGAAATTATTCAGTATTCAACAGTGTTCAAAAAAGAGAATTGAGGACAAGAATGATAAGATTAAGACCTGATCTTGTTGCGAAAGCTGAGGATAAAAATAATCAGATAGATGCAGTATATGTTACTGCAGAAGCTTATTTTAAAAGACAGAATTTAAGGGATGAATTGATGAAAGTTGAACTGCCGGCAATTGTTAAGGAAATATCCAGAGCAGCAGCTATGGGAGATCTTTCAGAGAATTTTGAATATGTTTCAGCGAGGAATAAACACAGAGAAATTACAAAAAAAATCAATAAAATTGATAAAGAATTGTCCAAAGTAAGGGTTATTGATATTAAAAATATCAGTCTTGAGAAGGTTTCTATTGGTACAATGATAGGGCTTGAAGAAAGTGGGAATCCTATAACATTGACAATATTAGGTCCCTGGGACTCAGATCCTGAGAGAGGGGTGATTTCCTATCTGTCACCTCTAGGTGTCTCATTTATTGGTAAAATTGTAGGGGATGAAATTATATATCATGATATAAAGTATAAAATAAAATCTATTGATATAGCACAGCAGTCAACTGATAACCGTAAATATGACAGAAGAAAATTACTTGAAAAGAATGAATTTAAGAATCTGGTTGAAAAAGGCAAGGTTATACCTGAAGATAGAAGAAATTTTGAAGAGAGGAGGGAAGATAAAGAGAATAATAATCAATGAACAATTATTACAGGTTAAATCCGCTCTCTGGCTAAGTAATTGAAGAATTTTCAAGTTATTCTGCAGAGATACAAAGATAACATTACTTTTTCTATATTTGTGCTATTCGAGTAATTTGTTGTTACAAAAAATAATAGTAAGTTTTTACAACTCTGCAAGAGCTTATTGGAGATAAATTATTAGTGCTTATCTCCGAATATCCCTTAGTCTTTCAAGATTTCTTCTGACTTCTTCTGCAAATTCAACCTGAAAAACATAATATTTTGCCTGTTGTAATGGTGTAAAAATCTCAAAAACCTTATCTCTTTCCTCTTCTCTCAATCTGTGTATTTCACTATCAATAAAAATAATATTTTCAACTAATGAATTTAAGTTTGCTGTAGGGGGATTTTTTATAATTCCCTCTTTCAATTCACCTATCAGCTCCATTCTTTTTTTATGGAGATCAGAGGTTTGACCAGAATATTCTTTGTGAATTGTAATA
>CBDUTX010000256.1:0-3836 GCA_965370235.1 uncultured Desulfuromonadaceae bacterium
GTTTGTAACTCAACATCCATTTTTTTTTCCTGAAGATTTCAAGTTCTACAGAATTAATAATAAAATCATAACTTCTTTTAATCCGGAAGAGTTCAATGTAAATAGAAATTTTCCTCTTTCAAAAAACCTGAGAGGATTATTTGAAATAAATAATTCTGAGAGAATAAAACCTCTACTTAAAAAATTGAATAAAAAAAAAATTAAATACTCCTTTCTTCCTTATTCATCCGAGGACTTGTTCTTCTTCCCAAGTATAGAACAGGAGATCAAATGGAATGAAATTGACAGAAATCGATTTATAGAGAAATTAGATGAAGCAGGTCTTGATGATCATTTAATAAACAGAAATCCGATGACACTATCAGGTGGAGAAAGAAGAAAAATAATTATAATTATTGCCCTTTTAAAAGATCCTCAAATTCTGATAATTGAAAATCCTGCTCTTTATATGGACACAGAAAGCAGAATATGGTTATTCCAAACTTTTAAAAAATTAATTGCTGATGGAATAATAATATTTTACACAATTCCCGATGAACACCTATTCTACATATAAAAAAATATAAAAAATCTGAAAATGTTTTATTCCTTTTTTAAGACCATAGAACCAGTCGGGATATTCAGATTATCAGCAACAATATAACACTTTACTTTAAAAAGAAAATAAATCCCAAGTTTCTCCGAGTTTAAACTTTCATAATTTCCCTGCCCCTTTGATAAAATAAGATCCGAATTATCAAAGACTTCTTTGAAAGTTTCTGATGAATATTTTATCATACAACCCGGTGTAGGAACTCCTGAATCTATAATCTCTGCAGTTTCATCCATCTTCACATACAGTGCATCATCCAATGTGACATCATTGATAATAGGTTTACCCCTTACAGCAAATAATATCTCTTTCCCTAAGGATCTCAAATAAGAGATAAAGGCTTTGTCAAAAACTATCTCCCCGGCATTATCCCCGATGTAGAGTATCTTTTTTGCTACCCTAAGATCTTCCCTGAAAGAAACAAAGTCAGAAATAACAAAATCTTTTTTAAGTCCTTTTTCAATTTCACTTGGCAGGTCAAATTTTTCAATATCAAAATCACTTGCTCCGAGATCGATTATGTTTCCCATAGCAGCAATTTTTAATCCGATGAGCAGAGAATTATCAGATTTAAATATCATATCTTCAAGTTGATGATAATATTTCATCACAATATCATTGGACATTTTCTTTTCTTTAAAAAACGGATCTGAAAGAGATTTCTTCTCAACAATCCCATATACTTTCAAGGCAATTTCAGGAGGAGGCATTATAAGACTTATTTCAGGAATTATTCCTGCAATTTCATCAATCACTTCTTTCTGCTCCTGCTGTGATAAACCAGCTTTTCTGGCAGCAAACAAACCCTGTCTTATAAAACAGGGAATACAGTCAAGATATGTTTTCATTTCCTTTTCCTTTCTTTAAAAATACTTAAAATAAATTATGTTATTGATTTAAATTTAAACTGTATTATATATAATATAGAAGTAAATTAAAATAATTCAGGAGGAATAATGACAGATATAAAATTAAAGATAGGTCTTGCTGATATGTTAAAAGGTGGCGTCATTATGGATGTCACCAATGCAGAGCAGGCGATAATTGCACAGGAAGCCGGTGCCGTTGCAGTTATGGCACTCGAAAGAGTTCCTGCAGATATCAGAGCAACAGGCGGTGTCGCGAGAATGTCGAATGTAAAGAAGATAAAAGATATCATGAAAGTAGTTGATATACCTGTTATGGCAAAATGCAGAATCGGACATTTTGCCGAAGCTCAGATACTTCAATTTTTAGGAGTAGATTTCATAGATGAATCAGAAGTTCTAACTCCTGCCGATGACAGGTATCACGTTGATAAATATGCCTTTGATGTACCTTTTGTATGCGGTGCAAGAAACCTCGGAGAAGCTCTGAGGAGAATCGGAGAAGGTGCAGCAATGATAAGAACAAAAGGAGAAGCCGGTACGGGTGATATTGTACATGCCGTTAAACACATGAGAGATGTCATGCAGGGAATTAAGATTCTAACCACTTTGAGAGATGATGAATTGATGGCAAAATCCAAAGAACTGGGTGCTCCTTATACAGTTGTCAGGATGGTTGCAAAAGAAGGAAAATTACCTGTCCCTAATTTTGCAGCTGGAGGAGTAGCAACGCCTGCTGATGCTGCTTTGATGATGCAGCTTGGAGCAGAAAGTGTTTTTGTGGGCTCAGGTGTTTTCAAATCAGAAGATCCTCCTACCATAGCAAAAGCGATTGTTCTTGCTGTTACAAATTACAAAGACCCTAAAATACTTGCAGATATATCAGAAAATCTCGGAGAAGCTATGAAGGGCATTGATACTTCAAAAATGGATAAAGAGGATATCATTCAGAATAGAGGATGGTAATTAATGCATCTGTATTAGCCCTTCAGGGAGATTTCAAGTCACATGCAGAGAAACTGAGGTCATGTTTTCCTGATATCATTATTGAATTTGTAAAGAAAAAAGACAAATTACTTACAGATACAGATCTAATAATCATTCCCGGTGGTGAATCCTCTGTAATAGGAGAACTTGCTGAGGTCTCAGGATTGAAGGATAAGATCATTGACTGTTATGAATCCGGTTCAGTAATATTTACAACGTGTGCAGGATCAATACTTATAGCAAAGGAAATTATCAATCCCGGAAAAACAATATCCTGGAACTTGCTCAATATTAAAATTGAAAGAAATGCATACGGTAGGCAGATAAATTCATCCATAAGAGAGTTGAATATTACCGATCAGGGAAAATATTATACTGATAAAAAAATCATTGAAGGTTTTTTCATCAGAGCACCGAAAATAATTGAAACAGCTGAAAATGTTGAAGTACTTGCCCTCGATGGCAATGATCCTGTACTCGTTAAACAGAATAATATTATTGCCTGTACTTTCCATCCTGAATTATCAGATGATATATTCACATATCAGGTAATTGAAAAAATGATTAAAGAAAATAACTTGAAATGGATTAGATGAAAAAATGATAAAAGTTTATAATAAATCGTTCCAACGGAACACTTATAACCCTGTTGAAATTAGCGTTATCTTGATGATAAGGAAAAGAAATGAAAAAAGAAATTGAGACTAATAAAAAATTATGGAATGAATTGACTCTTGTTCATCTGAAAGGTAGTGAAACATATCCTATTGAAGCTTTCAAAAATGGTCTTAATGTACTTAACAATATTGAATTGGAAGAGGTAGGTGATGTTACTGGAAAAAAACTACTTCATTTGCAGTGCCATTTTGGAATGGATACTCTTTCATGGGCAAGATTAGGTGCAAAAGTGACAGGAGTCGACTTTTCAGACAGAGCAATAAAAGCTGCACTTGATCTATCCGAAGAAATTGACATTAAAGCTGAATTTATTAATTCAGACATTTTCTCACTTACTGATAAACTTAAATGTAAATTTGATATAGTATTTGCTTCATATGGTGCTCTTTATTGGACACCTGATATCGAAAAATGGTGTAAGGTCGCTTCTTATTTCTTAAAGAAACATGGGTTTCTATATGTAATTGATGGACATCCATTTTATCATTGGTTAAACAGGGATGAAACTGAAACGGATTTATCAAAATTCAAATACAGCTACTTTGATAGAGAAACCCAACAATATGAATCTAGCACAGATTATGCTAATGAATCTTATATACAGAAAACAACTGAATTCGGATGGCATTTTACAGTTGGTGATTTGATTAATGCAGTTATTAATTCAGGTCTTAAAATTGATTTTTTCAATGAATACCCTTCTTTTAAAATAA
>CBDUTX010000257.1:0-3828 GCA_965370235.1 uncultured Desulfuromonadaceae bacterium
TTCGAGCTGATGACAGGAGCTGAACTTCCATATATTCTCAAAGGACCTTCTCTTCCTCTTTTATGCCTTATAATATTATCTGTCAGGAAAAGACTAGGTTACAATACTTTGATATTACTAGCAGGACTTCAAAATATTCCAAAGGTTTACTATGAAGCTGCTAAAATCGATGGCGCAAGTTCCTGGCAATCATTTAGAAATATAACATTCCCTTTACTGTCTCCCACCACATTTTATGTTTTTCTTATGTCGACTATCATCTCTTTCCAGGTCTTTGCTCCTGTCTGGTTGATGACAGGTCCTCCTGCAGGAGGACCGCTCGGTACGACAAATGTTGTAGTTTATTATCTTTATGAACAAGCTTTCAAATTCTTCCATTACGGATCAGCCAGTGCGACAGCATTTATCCTCTTCGTCCTATTGCTTGCTCTGACGATTTATCAAAGAAAAATAACAGAGAAAAGAGTTTTTTATGGTTAAATTCAAAAAATTCATTGTCTATTTTATTTTAACTCTCGGAGCCCTGATGACAATTCTTCCTTTCTACTGGATGCTGATAACAGCTTTTAAAACACCCCCAGAAGCTATTTCAATGCCCCCTACATGGTGGCCCAGTGAATTTCATTTTCAGAATTTCATACAGGCATGGACAAAAGTTCCCTGGATAAGATATTTTTTTAATACAGTTTTAATTGCAGTTTGTACACTGATCGGTAATCTTATTACTGCAACACTTTCTGCTTATGCTCTCTCTATGATGGAATTTAAGGGAAGAGACAAAGTATTCATTCTTTTTCTCGCTACTATGATGATACCAATGCCAGTCTATATCATCCCGGGTTACTTGATTTTGACTTATCTTGGTTGGATTGATACTTATGCTGCTTTAATAGTCCCATGGTTTGTCAATGTATTTTCAATATTCCTTTTAAGACAGCATATGAAATCAATACCAAAAGTACTTTGGGATTCAGCAAGAATCGACGGATGCAGCAGAATTAGATTTCTCTGGACAGTTGCTATTCCACTTGTCAAACCTGCTCTTGCAACTATAACAATTTTTTCTATTGTAAGTTCTTGGAACAGTTTTCTTTGGCCTCTTGTTGTGACAAATTCTAAATACCTTCGACCAATTCAAGTAGGACTGGCTTATTTCACTCAGGAACAGAGTACAGATTATACACTATTATCTGCTGCAACAAGTTTTACTATAATCCCTCTCATAATTTTATTTTTATTTGCCCAGAAACATATAATAAATACTTTCTCAAGAACAGGAATGAAATATTGATGAAATACTTTTATTTTATAATTTTGATTTTTCTCTTGAGCTGTAGCCAAACTGATAGATCTGGCAGAATCAAAATCACATTCTGGCATGCTATGGGCGGAAAACTCGGAATAGTCCTCGACAGTCTTGTAAATGAATTCAACAATTCACACCCTTCAATTTATGTTGATGCAACTTCGGTCGGTAATTATGCAGCAATGTCCCAAAAACTTATGGCATCGGTTATGGCTGACAAACCTCCTGTGATGTCACAGGTTTTCGAATCATGGACAGATCAATTCAGAAAAGCAAACGTTATTATACCTCTTAATTCTTTTGTATACGGAAGGAATGGTTTGTCTGAAAAAGAAATTTCCGACTTTTTTCCTGCAATCTGGGAAGACAATATCTGGGATGACACACTTTGGAGTATGCCTTTTAATAAAAGTCTTCCTGTATTTTTCTACAATCTTGATGTCTTTGATTCAATGGGTATCACTTTTCCCGAATACTGGGAAGATTTTAAGGAAATCTGCAGTTTATATGCCTATTCATCAGAAAATAAAAGATATGCTCTGGGACTTCCAATAAATACATGGATGTTTGAAACTCTGCTCTTTCAACTCGGAGGAGAGATATTGGATGAAGAAAAAGGAGAAGTTCTTTTTGACAGGGAAGAAGGAGTAAGAGCACTTCAGTTGATGCTCGATTTGATATCAAAGCCTGAAGTTGCATATCTGAGTAGCGGTTACGAACACCAGGATGAGTTCATCGCCGGAAGAACCATAATTGCCTGGGGGAGTGTCGTCTCTTACGCATTTATGCTTAAAAAGGAACCTTCATTCAGAATTGCTGCAGCTGCACTTCCACGTCCAAGACAGGGCAGTGAAGCATATGTAATATCTGGAACCAATGTAGCTATTTTCTCCAGTGCTTCTGACAGACAGCAGGAAGCTGCATGGGAATTCATAAAGTGGTTCAACTCTCCGGAAGTTCAGGCTCAATGGTCATTAAACACCGGTTACATTCCGACAAGAAGAAGTTCAGTTTCAAAACCCTCTCTTATGAATCACCTGATCACTATCCCCGGCATGCTCGACATTTACCTCAAGCTTGATCTTGCAGTAAGTGAACCAAAGATCGGAGCATGGTTCGCCGGAAGAATATTTCTCGCTGAAGCACTTGAATACTCGATGAGAGGAGTAATTCCTCCATCTGAAAGTCTGAAGAAAGCTGCCGACAAACTCAGACATGAACTCCAACTATGAGGGTCGGGGCTTGCCTTCTTATGTCAGTACACTCGCAGATAGACATTTTTGCATTTTTTATCTATGGGATGAGTTATGATTTGTGTTTATTCATGTAATTTGTGGATAAACTCTTTTAGGGTGGAGTTGGAATCTGTGTTTTTCTGTGGTTAAATTCTTTTCTATAGTAAGGATTGTATTAGTTTTATATTAATATAACTTTTCCTTGACATTACAATGTATCCTGATATAAAGGACATTTTCTGACATTCTTGCGAGAGTGGCGGAACAGGCAGACGCGCTGGACTTAGGATCCAGTCCTTTTCGGGGTAGGGGTTCGACTCCCCTCTCTCGCAATTAATCATATAAACGGGAGGAAGTTTGAAAGTAAATGTGGAAAATATATCCTCGGTTAAGAAAGTACTTCATATAGAAGAAAAAAGTTCTATTATCGATAAAGAAGAAAGAATAATATTAAAAGACCTGGCTCGAAATAGAAAATTTCCAGGTTTTAGACCGGGGAAAATACCCACCTCAATTTTAAAAAAAATGCTCGGGGATGAGATAGTTGAAAATAGCTTGAATTCAGCAATAGATAAATTATCAAAACAGGCTGTAGAACAGGCGAAACTCATTCCAATCGGAAATATCGAAGAAAAAGATGTTAAAATTGAGAATGGCATGCTGAGATTTTCAATTACTTTTGAAGTACTCCCCGAATTTGATGTAATGGATATTGACCTGTTGGAAATTGAAAAACCTATATACAAAATGGATAATATTTTGGTTGAAAAGAGATTGAAATTATTCCAGAATAGAAGTTCATACCTTGAAACTGTTAACAGACCTTCAGAACCAAATGACTTTGTCCTCATTGATTTAGTCACTGCAGATAATAAAGGGAACACTATTGATGATCTTTGTTTTAAAGGACTTTCCCTTGAAATTTCTAGAAAAACATTTTGGGATGGATTTACAGATAAATTACATGGGGTGGAAAAAGGAAATGAAATTGAATATGTTTTTCATATCCCTGAAGATGATGAAAAATACCCAGATAGAGATTTAAATTTTTCTATTAAAGTAAATGAAGTCAAAAAGAAAATATTTCCTGAAATCGACAATGATTTTGCAAAAGACTATGGTTTCAAATCTCTTAGTGAGATGAAAAATTATATTAATAAAGAAATAAAAGAAGCAACCAATCGGGTTCTCGACAGCAAGTGGTATATTATAGGAAAAGCAGTAGAAAAATATGAAAGTGAATTTGGTAATTATTTAGGGATAAAATATTGTATCGGAGTTGGTAAT
>CBDUTX010000258.1:0-3784 GCA_965370235.1 uncultured Desulfuromonadaceae bacterium
TGCAGTAATTTCTCAATTTAATAGTCTTGAAGATAGAAATGATAAAGGACAATTGTTTGAAAATTTTATAATAATGGAAAAAATTAAAAAAAATGATTACAATGGATTTTACGGATCTTCATATTTTTGGCGAACTTATGACGGGCAAGAGATAGATTTAATTGAAGAGATTGACAATAAACTTTCAGCTTTTGAAATAAAATATAATGAAAAGAAAAAAGTAATAATTCCAAGAGATTGGAAAAAAAATTACAATAATTCAACATTCCAGGTGATCAATAGCAAAAACTATTTAGAATACATATTGCCGAAAGATTATTAACCTTGTGGTCTGTAAATAAAACTATGTAAGCCTGAAATTCTTAAACTGGTCAAAGATAATCTTTGTACAAATTATTATAACAATGATCGAACTCACCAGAGTAAGAGATGTAATGGAAAGACTCCTATGGATACTTCCCCGGATAATCTACACCTGGTGAAAATTAAAAATTTGGACAATTTGAATGAGAGAAATTTGACACTGTAAAATCAAGTATTGTCTAGTCCAGTTTATTTTGCAATAGATGTTGCAATATTTGGACTTTCAGGATTTACGTCTAATATTTTTGTTTTCGGAATTATAACCAAATCCATATCTTCCATTGGGATTGCTCCTAAAAGAATTTGATCTCCCATTACTAAAGCTCCTACAAAACCTACTCTATTTTTAAATTTTATCTCTATTGGACCAACATAAGGTACCAATTTTCTTTCACCATCAGCTAATATTACCTCTTTCTTATCAATTTCTTCTAATTTTAACTGAATTTGAATATGCTCAGGAATACAAAGATGAACAGCACCAGAATCAACCAAAGCAAAGACTTCAATTGGTTTTAACTTTTTAATTCTTGGATTTATTAAAGTTATTTTTGCTTTAACAAGTCCCATTTTTACTCCTGATTAATATTATAACTGTTTATGGAAAAATAGCAAGTAATAAGAATAGTGGTAGAGTAAAATTTTAGTGATATCTTTGAGAAATATGATATTTTTTATATATGAAAGCACTACTGTCCTATAAAAAATAAATAAATTAAAGACTGGTTCTAAAAAAGTAATATCCTTTTAAAAATTATAAAAAGGAACCAGCCTGAAATAATTTAGCATTGTTTATAAACAATACTAAATATAATTCAGACAAGAAAATTCATATATAAAGCCAAAAAGAATAATTATAACCGTTATACAAAGCATATTAGTTCTGGTCTGAGATGATGGGATATGAAATAATGATTACTTCTTTATTGGATATGTTCTTACTTCATTCCAGGATATACAACCTTGATGGGTAATTTAATAGAATACAAAATAGAAAGGAGGAATAAACCATTTTACTACTGTGATTTTTATTTACCTGCCTAAGGCAGGTTTACCATCTAACTGGGAAAACTATTTACCATGTTACTGGGAATTCCGGTTGTTTTTTACAATCCTTGCTCCTTGCTTGCTACACTGCACGGCAAGGATTTTCCCCTCCCAAAATAATCTAAAAGGTAAAAAGGTAAAAATCCAAAATTTAATCTCTCCTGCAAAGTCGGAAGCCTAAATTGTCCCAGCTGACCTCTGGGAAGAGTCTACTACGACTGGAACAACACAAGCTCTTGGTGAAATTGCGCCAGCTGCCACCACGAGCAACACGTTTATTACCTGATGAAGTGCCTTGTGGATTATTAACAGGGAATTATTATAATAGTTTTTATCATACCAATCATTGCACCAATCCCATACATTCCCACTAATATCATATAATCCAAGATTATTTGGTTTGTAACTACATACAGGAGCTATCATTGCATATCCATCTTTATATCCTCTATCTCCATAATCCCATCTATCTCCAAATTCATTGTCAAAATTTATATCCGGGCAATTAGAATATAAATATAATTCATTTACATCATCTGTTCCTGCATATCTATTGTCTTCACTTCCACAACTTCTTGCTTCATACTCCCACTCTGCTTCTGTTGAAAGTTTATACTCTTCTCCTGTTTTATCTGACAACCACTGACAAAAAGCTACTGCTCCAAACCAAGAGACATGAATTACTGGATAATTACTATATCCACTCTTTGAACAATATTTCCCATCTCTCTCTTTTATAAAACATTCACCCATTAAAATTGCATCATTATTTAAAACCAATTCATACCACCTTCCACCTGATTACCTCAATCATTTAAAAACCGACAATACTGAGCATTTGTCACTTCTGTTGTTGATAGATAATAGTCCGATAATGTAACTTCATGAACTGGATATTCATTATCATCTGCATCTTCATCACACCACACATCTCCCATCTCAAAAGTCCCTCCTTCTACAAACACTATCTCTATACCAAGATCTTCAATAATATCTGAATTTAATAGTGAAAATGAGAATATAAAAAGCAACAAACCTACAATAAATAATCTTTATTTCATCTTTCCCTCCTTTTTTATTTAATTCACACAACATCAAACACTAAATATATTATATTTTTCATAATTCTAATATTATTAATTAGGGCAATATCCATGCCATAACATGTAACTTACGATATTATGTCAGAAAAAGTGGAACTGTGTCAATTTAATATTTACAATTATCTATTAGAGCAAAATTAGTGATAATAATGTTACAAGATGAATACTGTAGGATATATCCTAAACTTTTAGTATATTACATAAACATTAGGTTATATCTTATAATATTAATATTATTATTTGAAGGAATTGTTTGATTTCAGTATTTATTTAAAAGAAAGTCGATTATATTAATCCGTTTTATACCATTATAATTATTACCCCAAATTTTACTGTCCATACTTAACACAAATTTAGGATAATTATCATTTATACCTAGCAATGGTTTAAATTCTCTTTCTATTGTTTTATTTGAAGCTAAAAGATATGAAACCTGAATATATAACTTTTCATCTTGTTTTTCTGCTATAAAATCAATTTCATTCACGCCTTTTACACCAATATTAACTTTATATCCTCTAAATAATAATTCCATAAAGACAACATTTTCTAGTATTTGTGAAATATCATCAGATCTATAACCTAATATTGAATGTCTTATTCCAAGATCATTAATATAATATTTTTCATATATATTAAGAATCCTTTTACCTTTCAAATCATATCTGAAAACTTTATGAGCAATATAAGCACCCAGGAAATAATTAATATAATTTATAATAGTATCCGGATAATTTTTTATTTTTTGAGATTTTAGATATTTTGAAATATTGTTAGCAGTAACCAGGTTTCCAATATTATCAAATAAAAAATATAATATTCTTTCAAGTAAAGCTACATTTCTTACTTTATTTCTTTTAATAATATCTTTTAGTAAAATAGTATTGGAAATTGCATCAAGATATTGAAAAATTGTTTCATCATTTTGTTCTAAATGGAAAATTCCCGGAAGTCCCCCGTATTTGATGTATTTTAAAAAAATATCTTCATGATTAGTAAATGTTTTTTCTGAAAACAGAACAAATTCCGAATATGAAAGGGGATGGATCTTTACTTCAATATATCTTCCGGCAATTAATGTAGCTAATTCCGATGATAGCAAATGAGCATTACTTCCTGTTAAATATATATCATATTGTTGACTTTTATTTAAAGAGATAATAGTTTTTTCCCATTTTTCAATTTCTTGAATTTCATCAATAAAAAGATATTTCTTTCCTTCAATTTTTGAAGTAATTTTTTTTATATATTCATTTAACACTTTATAATCT
>CBDUTX010000259.1:0-3774 GCA_965370235.1 uncultured Desulfuromonadaceae bacterium
ATTTTGCTCCTCCGATATCACATGAAAACTACGATGATATTATATAACCAATTAAAGAAGCAAGCACTGATTTTTCATTACTTTTCCTGCTTCTCATCGCAATCATTGTAAACAAAATTTTATTTTTTATCTCAATAATATTATTTTTATTCCATTGTTTAGTTTGAAAAGATAATCTACCAGCCATATCTACTGAAGTATATATTTTTTTTTCTTTTAAAAGAGCTTTTTGAATAGCAAAATTATTTTTCTAATTTGAATAAGGTTTAATCTCTTCAAGCAATGTAAAATATTTGGCAATATAAAAAAGTATCTCAGAAGGTTTATGCCCCCATCGCAAAGCATTTGAATAATATCTAAAACTTTCAGTAAAATCTCTATCTGCTATTGCAAATGAAATTTGATCAATACTGTCACGTGAAGCAAGTAAGTATTCAATATCCTCGCTATTGATTCTATCACCATAACTTGATATTTTATCAAATAACCTGTAAAGTTCATCGGAACTCTCAGGACCTTTATCAGAAATTAAATTGATTGATTTCTCTGAAAGATGAAGTGAATATTCTTCTGATAAGTGTTTAATGTACTTCGTTCTTTCATTTGGGTATGGATTTAGAAAAACAGCCGTTCTGCAATTTTCTGGATTTTTTGAAAGCATTTTAATTATCCATGGTGTATTCACACTTTTCAGGAAAGTTTTTCGCTCACCTATATTGGTGATATAAACAGAACAGACAAAATTAAATGGATTTAATATATTCTTCAATTTATTTTCATCTTGTTTTAGTGCAAGTTTTTCAGCTCTGTAAACAACAATGATTTTTTTTTTTGAATTTACAGGAGGAGATGAAATAGATTCATTTAATTTATTCAGTGAGTCTTTTTCATCAGCCCACATCACAACTTTATCAAAATGCCTGGTTCCTCTGTAGATCAAATGTTCTTCCAGTTTTTCTATTATTCTCTTTTTTTTAATTTCACATGGACCTGCAAGAAGATAATATAAAGAAATTTTATCTTTCTCTATCTCATTGATTATCTTTATTTCTGAAGTGTCGATATCGATCATAAATTATTTCTATATCATATATCGCATCGGGTCAATAATAAGTATTTTGGTTTTTTTGAATCGGGGCGAGAGGATTTGAACCTCCGACCTCCTGGTCCCGAACCAGGCGCGCTGCCGGACTGCGCTACGCCCCGTTATCATTAAATCTATATATAATGTTATTTATTCAGTAATAATAAATTTTACTGTCTCGGATCCACATTCAGTTGTAAGCTTGAAGAAATAAGAACCGGCTGATAACTGTTGTCCTTGACCATCTCTTCCATTAAAGCTTAACTGTTTGCTTCCCGAGTTTTCATGTTGATCTACTAAACTACGTATTTCTCTTCCGGTTAGGTCATAGATCTTCAAAGAGATCTCCCCTGAAATAGGAACATTGAAGGAAATGATAATATTGTCATTACAGAAAGTTGAATTGACATTCAATCTGATATTGCCTTCATTAATACCAAAACCAATTTCCTCTGAAATTCCTCCTGCTGTACATACTACAGCGCCTACTGTCCAACCATAATAAAAACTATAATCTCCAAGTTCTTCCCAGTTACCGGAATTTGTCCATGCCCAGTCACTTTTTCCGGAAACATAAGAACCTTCATTAGCAGAAAAAGGATAATTTCCTGATTGATATGTAAAACCGACAAGTATCCACATATCGCCTGAAGAATTTACCTGTACATGATTTGCTCCGAGATCTATGTCATACCACTGTGAATCACCTGTTACTGTGAATGAACCCTGATAAAGAGTGTCACCCGGAGATGTTGAGGTTCCATCACCGAAAATATAAATCATTGCATCATTGGAAGGGTTGTTGCCTTCACGTAACTGGAATATCACATGTTCAATATAATCACCATGATAAGAAGAAAGTTCCGTTGGAGTGAACCTTACACCCATTCCCATCCATTCTGGCGGGTCTCCGTAATTGAAACCATTTTCAACAAGACCCCAGTCCCAATATGTCAAAGTATCACAAGTTCCTCCTCCTCCTGAAGCTATAGTGAAGTTGCCATCGCTGGCATCGTAAACTGTTGAAGGTTTACTGTGATCTCTGACTCTCACTCTGCATTGAGTGCTTGGAGTATTAGGTATTGTCCAGCCATAAGTATTGCTACTATGATTGTTCGCTACCAGAATCCAATTTGAACCGCTGTTTGTGCTATAGTGAATATCAAAATTACTGACATTGTTATCTGACCATGTAATGTTGTGCGACGAACCTATATCCCATGATTCCCCACCATTAGGCACTGTAACTGTTATAGAAGTATCAGGTGTTCCTCCCTGAAGTGAATTGTATGCATTAATTTTTCCGGCACCCATCCAGCCATTGTTATAATATGGATCGGAGGGCATTGCATCTGCAGCATCATAAAGTCTCTGAATTATCTGAGCATTAGTCTCAGTCGGGAATTGACATCTCATTAAAGTTACTAATCCGGCAGTTAATGGACATGACATTGAAGTACCGGACATATAAGCATAATTACCAAATGGTACTGTTGAATAAATGTTATCGCCAGGGGCTGAAATATCTATCCATGTACCATAATTGGTAAATGAAGCATGCTGATTACTGCTGTTTGTTGCAGCAACTGCAACAGTATTAGCGCCTGCAGCCGGATAATATTGAGTTGAAGTGCTATAATTCCCTGCAGCTGCTATACAAACAACATCATAATTATTATATGCATCATCAATTGCATTTGCTATTGAAGTAATTGGTGATCCACTGATCCAACTCATTGAAATTGCATCTGCACCATTCTGAGCTGAAAAATTAATTCCACTAACTAATTGGGATGCATATAGTGCGGTTCTAACACCAATAAGTCCAATTCCATAACCAATGGAAGCAATACCTGTTGAATTATTTGTAACAGCAGCTGCACATCCGGAACAATGTGTACCATGATCTTCACTGGCAGTTGCAGGAGTTGGATCATTGTCATTATCCACATAATCGTACCCGGTTATATAGTTTCCTGAAAGATCTGCATGACCCATTTCAACTCCTAAATCTACAATAGCTACAATATGAGAATGATTTCCGGTTTGTATATCCCATGCTGCCGGTGCTGAAATATTAGGTAAAAACCACTGAGAAGAATATGATGGATCATTTGGAGTCAAAAAAGGTTCCCAGCTTGTTTGTGCATTAATTGAAGCATGTTCCAGTTTAATATTCAATTCTGCATATTCAACAAAAGGATTTTTTTCAAATTCCTCGATACTTGAAATTGCTTCTGTATCTGTTTGTGAATGTAAAAGATAGATCAAATCAAGACCGTAATCAATATTCCTGCTGTTATCGTAATCAGGTATTAATTGTTCTGCGCTTGTAAATGAATAATCCTGAAGTATTTCATCAAGTGAAGAATATCCCGTTCTCAGTATATTATTCTCAACATCAAATGAGATATTGTTTCTTATATCGGATCTGAATTTAACAAGAACATCTCCGGGTTTATGCTCCGGAGTCGCGGAAAGAATTCCGGCAATTATTGAAAAAATCAGAATAACCGAGAAAACTTTTTTCATAAATAGCCTCCTATATTAATGAATGGAAAATATAATGTTACATATTACTACTTATATTTATAATTTGTAAATAGATAATTACATAAAATTTGTTTTTCCTTGAATTTTACTTTTTTGATGATATTCTTATTTGTCATGAATAAAAAGCTGTCTTTATT
>CBDUTX010000260.1:0-3738 GCA_965370235.1 uncultured Desulfuromonadaceae bacterium
CAGGATCAGTAAGCTTGAAGATGTCAAAATAACAGATATTGAAAATTTCCTCAGTTTTGTCAATGAAATAAAAGCAGAAGTACGTTATACATTCGGTCTTCATGCTAAAGTCAATATTGTTGATGATGTATTTGCAACTGTCGGATCATTCAATATAACAGGGTCAGGTTACAGTAAAGATATAAATCGGGAAGTCAACGAGATAGGTATGATCATTGAAGAACCCGAAAAGATCAAAGAACTTACAACTGAATACCTTAAAATGTGGGACAATGCAATTCCATTGAAATCTGATGTATTAGGCTTTGTTTTAAACGGAGCAGACAACAGAAAAGCAAATTTTATAGGAATTAAGGAAATTGAATATGGTAAGTTTGTCGAGATCGAATCTGTTGACTATGAAAACAAGCAGCGAAGATGGATTGGAAAAATCCTCACTCCACAGGCTTTTGACAGTAAGTTCTTCCAGGAATTAACACCTGAAGTACTTTATGATCAGCAATTTGCAGATTACATTGAAGCCCTGAACAAAAAGGACCCTCTGGCAAGATTTTCCATCATGACAGCAATACTAAGCGGTAAAGGTTTTTCCCAGTTGAGAACAGGAGTTATTGAAATAAAAAAGGAAATAGTTACTGACAAAAAAGGCAGAAATAACCTTCACTACAACCGTGTGGCGATACCATCAGGAGCAATGATAAAACCTGCCAGCAAAGAAATCCTTCAGGAGTTATTGGGATTTAAAGATAAGACAATTGAACCAATTGGAAAACTTGCTGCCAATGAGGAAATTGAGATCTGTCTTGATTTTGATGAGATACTTACAAAACATATGTCAGTTTTTGGAACTACAGGAAGCGGCAAATCGTATTTCACTAAAAGATTTATCTCAAAATTTTATCCATGGATAGAAAAGAAAAAAGGGAGAATTGTAATAATTGATACTCATGGAGAATATACCAACAAAAATGAAGATATAAAAAAGCTTTTCAAAAAGATTTCAAAAGAAAATATTGTAACTTTGGATTCAGTGAAAATTAGAAATATTGTTAATAAGAAAGTAATTACAGAAGACTGTGATTACATTGATATTTTTGGAATAAAAAAATTATCAGATATTGAAATAAATATTCTCAAACAAGCATATAAAGCAACAATAGAAGAGAAAAATGAAGATAAAAGAAAGATAATATTTAAAGAAAAGATCCAATCAATAATGAAAAAAGAAAAAGATGTTGATAGAGTAGAAATTATTGAGGAGTTCGGTAAATTCTACCGAGAAGAATTTGAAAAAAATATGGAATATTCAATAGCAGAAAATATTTTTAAGGATATCTGTGAAGAAAAAGTCATTAATGAAGGATTAAGTCCCACCAAAAAAGAAGGTAAAGCAAGAATTCAAGAATTAGTAATAGAATATCTTGAAAAGATGAAAGAAACCAAACTATATAAAAAGTTAAAGAAATACAACATAGATAATGAAGTAAATTCAGTATTAAAACCATACTTTGATAATAAAAAAGTAATCTTTTCAAAAGAACACTTCTCCACAATAGCTGAACTTTTAGAAATAGATAATGTTGGATTCTTCAATGAGAAGTTTATTGAGAAAATTAAAGAACCTGCAATTTACATTGTTGATCTTAAAAATACAAATGATATTGATGAAAAAAGAGATATTGTTGCAAATATCTCTGAATCAATTTTCAATGAAGCTAAGTTAAAAGATGGAAATTTTAAAACATTAATAGTTATAGAGGAAGCTCACAACTATGCTCCTCAAATGACAGGAAAAGGAAGTATTAGTACAAAAACTCTTGAAAAAATTGCTTCTGAAGGAAGAAAATTCAATATTGGTCTTTTAGTAGTTACTCAAAGACCAGCATTTATTACAAAAGGCGTGATAGCTCAGTGTAATACTAATGTGATCTTCAGAATGATAAATAATGCTGATTTAAATTCTATATCTGAACTAATCGAATCATTTTCAAAAGAATACCTTTACCAGCTTCCAGCCTTTGAACAGGGACAATGCATTATCACAGGTGTCGGCATCAGAGAATCAAATGAAGTAATTATTGAATAATATACAGAATACAGGGAGGTAAAAGATGGGAGAAAAGAAAAAGCCTTCAGAAATGAGTTTTGAAGAAAAATTAAGATGGATGAAAACAGCAGAAGATGAAAGACCAATGGTTAAGAAATTATTTAATAAAATTAAGACAGAACTCCCTAAGCTGGAAAAACTTTTGGAAGATTACAACAGTCATTGGTCTTATGAAGATCCAATTTATAGATTTTATCATCAAAGTATCAAAGTGTATCATCTTCAAAAATCAACAAAAAAAATACTTGATGTGCTTCAATCTCTTTTACCTGAGAGAGAATTAAATGAATGGTTATTACTAATTGTAAAGGAAGGAACCGGCAGAAGATACCCATGGGGTCAACCTGAATTGGAAACTATTAATAAAAACTGGTTAGAACATACAAGACCAATAGTTGAAGCTTTTTTTCATGTAAGATATTTTCTTGAAATGATAGTTAGATACGGCAAGGAATTAAAATACACACCGAGAAGACTACCAAGCGGTTGGGCTTCTGTTCTTTATTTGTATGATTTGAGATAAAGGAATAAATAATGAGAAAGAAGAAAAGATACTGGGAAATGAGTTATATAGAAAAATTAAAATGGTTAAAAAAAGAAAAAAATGACCGAGAAATTGTTAAAAATGTTTAACAAAATGAAAAAAGAATTTCCTAAATTTGAAAAACTTCTAACAGATTACTCCGGTTGTTGGAAAATTGATTATGTCGAGTGGATTAATAGTATTTCAACTAGTGAGTTATCTGAAGATCAAATAGCTTCCCTTCGTAAACTAAATACCAAATTAGTTGAAATTGAAAAAATCATAAAAACTGAAGTTACTAAGCTAACTGAGATTGGAGATTCAAGGATTGAAGACTCGAATGATTGGGTTAATGACTATGAAATAGTATGTTGTATTACTTTTTATCTCAATGAAAATGATCATGATTATAAAGAAGATCCTGATTTAATGGAAGGTCACGATAATACTTTAATTGAATTTTCTCTGTGCTCTAAGCATCAAAATTGGGACTTCGGTATAGCTGATGGTGAAAACCATAATGAATTTCATATTTTAAGTTGTATTTCTGAGGATCATCCTTTGAAAAATGAACATCATTGCTATCTATTTCATAAACTAATTGATACTTCTATGAATTGGAGTAATATGCTACGAATTGGTTTTATTTGGCTTGATGTTAATATTGTTTATCAAAAATTTATTGAAATTTCAAAAGTAAATTCCTGATGAAAATATTAAAAATGTCATCTGCTTTGATTTTCATTATTATTCATTGTTTTTAAATACTAAAAATGCTAACCTACTCAATAAATGAAGTTAAGTACAACTTATGTTTGTAATAAATGTAATGTTTTTGTTAAGATGCTCGGTTAAGTACAATTTAAATTTTATATTGTCATTCAATAATAGCAACATAAAAATTTTTGAAAATTGAACATCGGAATGACGTTTAATTATCGAAATGCTTTTGAAATAATTGCAGATAGAAAGAAAAAAGTTTAATTGAATAGAGGGAAAATTGGTTGAATATGTGAATTATGTGATAAATTAAGAAACAGGTAATATCAAGCAGAATGGATTTTATACAAAATTTTAACAATTTATAAGGGAGAAACAAATGACGAAA
>CBDUTX010000261.1:0-3734 GCA_965370235.1 uncultured Desulfuromonadaceae bacterium
CATTCTGAATCATATACATAGAATCGTTGAAATTGTAGGGGTTTGTGTCTTTGTTTGAAAATATTATGTGGGGTTGGGTATTGCTCTTTTGAATTAAACTTCTAAAATCTTAAATCGTTAATCGTTGTTCAATATTCAATTGTATTCTGTTCTTAGTGACAATGCTTTAAAAAGAAATATCTATCTAAAGCACTGTCTGAATTTCTTTAAAGCAAGTTTAAACAATCTGATAAAAGCAAAATTTGTTTTTTTTTTATTATATTCGATGTCATATTGGAAGATATTGCAAAACTTATTGAAGTTGAAATAAGGGTGTCTTCCAGTTGTAACTGATGAAAAAACATCATATTCTGTCGATTGGTTTTCTAACATAGTTTTCTTTTGTCAAAATTAAAGACAGGATGGATGATTCCATCCTGTCTATAAAAACTATTCCCCTGATAGAATCAATCCCTCCTTCATTAAGACCTGAGTTTCATCTCTTGCTCTTTTTATTTTAGCAGCAGCTTGAGCATATAATTCATCTCTGGTTAATGTAAGTCTTGCAACACCCTGTTCTATTGCTTTAAGTGCAACAGCAACTGCTTCACGCGGGAAAACTTCCCAATCATCCATTGTTGGAATTATATAGTCATCTTTTAATCCCCTGTCTTCTGCACATCTTGCAAGTTCCTCGGCAGCGGCAATACACATCTCATCAGTGATCGTTTTAGCATATACATCAAGGGTTCCTCTGAAAATACCGGGAAAACCAAGTGAGTTGTTCACCTGGTTTGGAAAATCAGATCTGCCTGTAGACACTATTCTCGCTCCTGCTTCTTTTGCTTCCCAGGGCCAGATTTCAGGTGTTGGATTTGCACATGCAAATACAATTGAATCTTTAGCCATTTCTGCTATCCATTCAGGTTTTATTGTTCCAGGTCCTGATTTTGAGAGTGCTATACATACATCAGAACCTTTTAGTGCTTCAGCAATGTCACCTTTTATCTGTTTTTTGTTTGAAATACCGCATATATGCCATTTTTCTTTGTTATCCGGAGTTCTAAGATCATCACGATCCTTGTGTAGTGTTCCTTTACTGTCAACCATTATTATATTTTCCGGAGGGAAACCTGATGAGATTATAACCCTTGAAATCGCAATATTTGCAGCACCAGAACCAATCATAGTAATCTGAACATCTTCTTTTTTCTTACCTACAATTTTAAGAGCATTTATCAAACCGGCTAATGTGACGGCTGCAGTTCCCTGCTGATCATCATGCCAGACAGGTATTTTCATCTCTTTTCTTAAAGTGTCGAGGATATAAAAACACTTCGGTTTAGCTATGTCTTCAAGATTGATACCTCCAAAAGAAGGCTCGAGGAGTTTAACTGTTTTAATTATTTCATCAGGATCTTTTGTATCAAGACAAATTGGAAAGGCATCGACGCCACCAAGATATTTGAATAAGATTGCCTTTCCTTCCATGACAGGGAGGGCAGCATGCGGTCCAATATCACCAAGTCCTAAAACTCTCGTTCCGTCAGAAACAACGGCAACAAAGTTTCCTTTATTAGTATGCTTGTAAACTGTCTCGGGATTTTGATGAATATCTCTGCATGGAGCAGCAACACCGGGTGTATACCAGATGGCAAAGTCATTGAAATCTTTTACACGACATTTAGGTGTTACTTCAAGTTTTCCTTTGTAGAAAGGATGAAGTCTCATTGCATCTTCGGAAGGTTTTTTAGCTTTTGCAAGAAGTTCATCAACATTAATCTTTTCGTCCATTACTTTCTCCTTCTCTATAAAAGATTGGTTTAAATATTTAATATTCCTGTGAATAGAGGTTATCAGTAAAAACAGTTCTGCGTTTAAGTTCTTCGAGTAGTTCTGAAGGGCTGCTGGAGTATATCATAAGGTCATGTTTTTTTCCTTTTAAATCCTTTATGTGGTTTTTAAGTGTTGCTTCTTTTTTAAATCCGAGTTTCTTGGAAAATATCTCCTGTGTACTTTTCTGTTCAGGAGTTATCTCAACACAAACTTTTTCAAAATGAAGTTGAAAAGCAGACAAATTGATTACATTGGCGAGAATTGAAGCAACACCTTTTTTTCTATGATCAGGTGAAACACTTAGCCTTATATAGGCAACATGCTTGCATGATGCAGCAAGTTCTTGATATAGAGCTACAATACCGGCAAGTTCATTTCCTATGAAGCCAAGAAAAGTAATTGCAGTTTGATCTTCTTCTCTGCTGATCCAGTAATCAAGCCCTTCCGGAGTAACATTCATTCTGAAATAAATTTTATCCTCTTCCCGAAATTTTGCAAAATAGTCAATCATCATGTTCTTATCATCCGGTGTCATCTCTCTTATATTCAGAGTAGACCCGTCTTTAAGTTTTTGTGATTTGGGAAATTCAGACTTCAAAGTTAATACATCCATTAGAAATTCCTCTCCTTCAAAATTTTTATATTTAAAAAATATCGATTATTCTTGCAAGAACAGCTTTTCCCCTGTAATCAGGAAATAGAATAGGGGCTTTATGATTTTCGTTGATACCTGCTTCCTTTAGATTATTTTCCCATTTATTAAGATGTTTTAAAGAAATATTATCTTTTTTATTATAATCTTTAATATATTGGGCAGCTGAAACTCCTGAAATCCTTCCGAAAACTATACAATCCAGAGTTGAATTTCCCATAAGTCTGTTTTTTCCGTGAACTCCTCCGGTAACCTCTCCAGCTACAAATAATCCTTCAATATTGGTTTTTCCTTTCGGATCTGTTTCAACTCCACCATTCTGATAGTGAAGGGTGGGGAAAACGAGAACCGGATTTTTAGCCATATCCAAACCAAATCTTTTGAACATTCTAATCATTCCAGGGAAAGATTTTTCAGTAGCTCCTTTTCCTTTGATTTCATCAATCAGTGGTGTATCAAGCCATATACCTTTCATACCAGCCGGAGTAGTAACTCCGTTATCTTTAATATAACATTCTTTAATGAAGGCGGATGCTTCAACATCTCTTGGTTCCAAGGGATATACAAATTGATCACCATTTTTATTGATAGGTTGTGCACCACTTGTCCTCAGTTTTTCAGTTAAAAGTAGCCCTATTATCTGTTGAGGGTAAGCAGCACCTGTTGGATGATATTGAACCGTATCGGTATCACGTAGTTTGGTGCCAGTTCTGTATGAAAGAACAACGCCATCATATGTTGCTCCGTAATGGTTTGTTGTCGGGAATCCTCTTATATGAAGTCTGCCAAATCCTCCTGTTGCCATAATTGTCGCTTTAGCTTTTACAATTATATACTTCTTTGTCTCAAGTCCCCAGAGAACAGCTCCGGTAACTTTTTCTGATACTGGATCGGTGAGAAGTTCAACTGTAGGATAAAATTCCGTAAAAGGAATTTCTCTGCTCCTGAATTCATCTCTGATAACTCTTAACTCTTCCATTCCTGTATAATCTCTACAGGCATGCATTCGTTTTCTTGTAGTTCCACCACCTGATAATTCGACAAATTCACCATTTTCTTCTCTATCGAATAGAACACCCATGTCGCTCATCCATTTAATAGCTACTGGTGCTTCTTCAACAAGAGACCTGAGTACATCAGGTTTGTTTGTAAAATGACCTCCACCGAGAGCGTCGATGAAATGTATTGCAGGTGAATCATTAGGTCTGTCGGCTGCCTGTGTTCCTCCCTGAGCCATAATTGAATTTGAGTCTCCAAGCCTCAGTTT
>CBDUTX010000262.1:0-3733 GCA_965370235.1 uncultured Desulfuromonadaceae bacterium
CAAGAGCAATAAATCTATCTTCTGTATCTCTGGTCACTCCAATAGCTGCTGCTACCAGTAGTCTTCCATTGCCATCTTTACTCGCATTGGGAAACCACATTTGTTTTTCTACATCTTTGACAGTCATTAACCCTAATATCCTGTACTCATTGTCAATTATTGGCAGTTTTTCAATTTTTTTATTTTTAAATATTTCAATAGCCTGAGGGATAGTAGTTCCAACAGGAGCAGTAATCAAATTCTCAGAGGTCATTACTTCTGAGACGGACTTGGACATGTCAGTTTCAAATAAAACATCTCTGTGAGTGAGGAGACCAATGAGCTTATTCTCAGTATTTACAACACATAATCCTGATATCTCCATTTCCTTCATCATATCAACTGCTTTCCCAAGCAGTAAATCCGGTGTCACTGTCCTCGGAGAGCTTATCATCCCGCTTTCTGACCTTTTTACTCTTCTCACTTCATCAGCCTGTCTTTCAATACTCATATTCTTATGTATTACTCCGATACCACCTTCCCTTGCCATTGCAATAGCAAGATTGGACTCTGTAACACTATCCATAGCTGCACTGACAAGAGGAATGTTCAAGTGTATGTCTTTGGTCAATTTTGTATTAATTTTTACATCTTTCGGCAGAATTTCAGATTTCTGGGGAACCAGAAGAACATCATCAAAAGTAAGAGCTTCTTGAATCTCACTCATAATTAATTCTTAGTAAATTTCTTGAAAAAACTAAGCATTTCAATAGGTAATGGGAAAAGTATTGTTGAATTCCGTTCCACTGCAATTTCACTAAGCGTCTGGAGATATCTCAGTTGAAGACTGACAGGATTCTTTGACATGACTTCTGCCGCCTGGGAAAGACGTTCGGCAGCTTGAAATTCACCTTCCGCATGAATAATCTTAGCTCTTCTCTCTCTTTCTGCTTCAGCTTGACGTGCCATAGCTCTCTGCATATCACTCGGTAGATCAACATGCTTGATTTCAACCATCGAAACTTTTATCCCCCATGGATCAGTAGCTTTATCGACCATTTCCTGAAGCTGGAAATTTAATTTATCCCTATGAGTCAATACTTCGTCAAGTTCAGATTTACCAAGAATCGATCTCAAAGTCGTCTGGGCAACTTGAGAAGTTGCATATCTGTAATCCTGGACTTCTATTATTGCCTTTGAAGGTTCTAATACTCTGAAATAAACAACAGCATTTACTTTAATAGATACATTATCCTTGGTAATAACATCCTGAGGTGGAACATCGTGTACAATAGTTCTCAATGATATTTTTTTAAGTTTGTCAATAAAAGGTATAATCACAACAAAACCAGGACCTTTTACTCCTGAAAATCTTCCCAGTCTGAAAACCACACCCCTTTCATACTCGTTTAAGATATTAACTGCTTTAACAATAAGAACAAGTAAGATAATGCCTAAAAAAATAGAACCATAACATGTCAATACAAAACCTGGCATTTCACCCTCCTTTATTTGAGTAAATTATTTTACATTACAGTATAATGATCCATTTATCTACTGACAATACTACTCTCTGACTTTTCATTAGTTTTGACAATATGAAGGATCATTCTTTTATCGATTTTTTTAATTCTTAAAATCTCACCTTTTTTTACAGGATTTTCACTAACAGCTTTCCATATTTCTCCATGTACAAAAACCCGTCCTGATCTTTTAAAATTTTCCACAGCTTCCACTTCTTCTTTTAACAGTCCTTCCTTCCCGCTTACAACAGGTTTTTTATGAGCTAATATTGCCATTACTACAGTAAATATTAAAACAGAAAATAGAACAAAATAGAAAATAAAATTTGATATCAATGATATAAGAAGATTATTCATGATTTTTCACCTCCTGCTTTCTTTCTCCAGAATTCTTCCATGATATTTAAGTTATCATGCTCCATATTATATCCTTTTTTCTTCATCTCTTCCTTAACATATTCAAATCTCCTGTTGAACTTATCCAGGGTTTTTGAAAGAGCTTTTTCCGGATCAATATTTGAATGATTTGCAAGATGAAGGACAGCAAAAAGAATATCACCAAATTCACTTTCTTTTTCATCTTCATTTTCAGCTTTAAGAAATTCATCGATTTCCTCATGAAGTTTTTCAATGACTCCTTCACTATCATCCCAGTCAAATCCAAGTTCAGAAGCACTTTTCTGTACACTTATAGCTTCTCTGTATGTATTGACTTTTTTTCTTTTTTCAATTTTCTTTCTTTCATTCCAAATATCTCTCACTTCTTCAACTGAATTTGCTTTTACATCACTGAAAATATGTGGATGCCGGAAGATCACTTTTTCTGTAATTTTATCTATTATTGACTTCATATCAAATTTCCCTTTTTCTCTGGCAATTTCTGCTATCATAGATATTACAAGAACGAGATCACCTAACTCTTCTTCCAGATGATCATGTGAAACTTCAGAAGCATGAACAACTTCCTGAGATTCTTCAACAATATTAGGCATCATAGATTTGATTGTCTGTTCTCTATCCCAGGGACAGTCTTTTCTCAATCTGCTGACAAGATTTATAAATCTTTGAAATACTTTTCCTTCTTCATTCATCAAAGAATTATATCAAAAACACTTTGTACAAACAAATAAAGAAAATCTTAAATTTATTTAATCCAGTTATTTTACTCATTCAGTAAATCCTTTTGTAGCTATATTATAACCTCCTTCTTTTAGATACTTCTCCTTTTCAGCTTCTTTTAGATCATGCTCGAGCATCAAATCTATCATCTGATCAAGATTTATTTTATGCTCCCAGCCTAATTTCTTTTTTGCTTTGGATGAATCACCTGTTAAAACTTCAACTTCAGCAGGTCTGAAATATCTCGGATCAATTTTTACGAGAACTTTACCTGTTTTTTTGTCAATTCCGGTTTCATTTAATTCTTTGCCTTCCCAGCATATATTAATATCTATCTTTTTAAAAGCCTGCTGAACAAAATACCTGACAGAATACACTTTCCCTGTTGAGATAACATAATCATCAGGTTCATCCTGTTGAAGTATCAGCCACATCGCATTTACAAATTCAGGAGCAAAACCCCAATCTCTTTTTGTATCAAGATTTCCTAAAAACAATCCACCTTGAAGACCAAATTTAATTCTCGCTACTGCTCTTGTAATTTTTCTTGTAACAAAAGTCGCTCCCCTTCTTGGGGATTCATGGTTGAAAAGAATTCCATTACAACCGAATATATTATATGCTTCTCTGTAATTAACAGTTATCCAGTAAGCAAAAAGTTTTGCAACAGAATATGGACTCCTTGGATAAAATGGAGTCTTTTCAGTTTGAGGTGTTTCTTGTACTTTTCCATAGAGTTCACTCGTTGATGCCTGATAATATTTTACTTTTTTAACCATATCGAGAAGTCTAATTGCTTCCAATAATCTTAAAGCACCGAGTGCATCTACCTGAGCTGTATACTCAGGTATTTCAAATGAAATTCTTACATGGCTTTGAGCAGCAAGATTGTATACCTCATCAGGTTCAACCTGCTTAAGAATTCTTATGATGTTACTCGATTCTGTTAGATCTCCATAATGGAGAAAAAAATTACTTGTTGAAATATGCGGATCTATATATATATGATCTAGTCTTTCAGTATTGAATGTTGACGATCTTCTTTTAATACCATGTACTTCATATCCTTTAGACAAAAGTAATTCAACAAGGTAAGAACCATCCTGACCTGT
>CBDUTX010000263.1:0-3732 GCA_965370235.1 uncultured Desulfuromonadaceae bacterium
ATAATTTTTTGTCTTCATTGAAAAAGTTGGACATTAAGGGTAGGTATTTAGAAATTGGTTCCGGACCAGGAATACTGACTCAGGTTATTGCTGCACAACATCCAAATGTAGAAATTATTGCAAATGATATATCACCCGAAATGATAAAGCTCGCCCAACAGGATTTGGCTGAAGACTTAAAGTCAAGAATTAAATATGAAATTGGTGATGCTTGTGATATTAATTCTATAAAAGATTTAGGGAAGTTTGATTTGATTTATTCAACTTTTACACTACATCTTTGGGATAATGCGGAATTAGCAATAAAAAACTTATACTCAATACTAAACGACAATGGATTACTTTTTATATATGATTTAAAAAGGGTTATTTGGCTTTATTATATTAAATCAAAAAGTGGTTTTTTTAATTCAATTCGTGCTGCATATAAACAGGATGAAATTAAAACTATGTTGAATAAAATTGGAATTAAAAATTACAAAATTAAAACTATTTTTCCGTTTTTTATGCAATCCATTTTGATTAGAAAATAAATATCTGTGTATAATAAATGGATATACAAAATTTGAGATCAGGTTCTCAAAAAGTTAAAATGGATTCTTTGGGTTTATGAAAATTAAAATTCTCTAATAAATAAGCTATTTATTAAATTTATTCTTTAACTTTTAAAAGTAATAGCCAGCTCTGACAATTTTACCTATTCGTTAACCATTGTGCGTTATACTGAAAATCAAAAGTTAATTGCAATAAAATAATAATTAATTCGTCTTATAGATAAAGAATTTATAAATAGGAGAAATAACATGAGAACAAATGATAAGAATAGAGTATGCCCTGTTGAAAAAGCTGATGGACTCGATAGTAGAGTTAGAAGGTTATTGCAGAATCCAAAAAAAATATTAAGGAATTATGTAAAAGAGGGAATGACAGCTTTGGATTTAGGTTGCGGTCCGGGCTTTTTCTCAGTTGAAATGGCTAAAATGGTTGGTAAATCTGGTCTGGTTATTGCAGCAGATTTACAGGAAGGAATGCTTGAAAAATTGAAAAATAAAATTCATGGAACAGAAATTGAAAATAGGATTAAGTTACATAAATGCGAAGAAGATAAAATAGGAGTTTCAGAAAATGTTGATTTCATTTTAGCTTTTTATTTAGTTCATGAAGTTCCTGACCAGAAAAAATTCTTTGAAGAAATAAAATCCATATTAAAACCAAATGGGAAAGCTCTTATTGTAGAACCAAAACTATTTCACGTATCAAAGAGGGCTTTTAAAGAAACTCTAATGAAAGCTAAAGAAATCGGTTTAAAAACTGTTGAAAAGCCAGGAATATTTTTGAGCAGGGCAGTGATTTTAGAAAAATGTTGATTTATTTGAAAATAATAAATATGTGTGCGAAACTTCATATATGTGTAAACATTATGTGAAATTCCATTTTTGTTTTAATATATAATCTGGAAAAGTGTATGTTTAAAATAATTAAACAATTAAATTACTTTGCTTATGCGATAAGCTATTTTATTAAAACAAAAATATTTCGCAATGAGATACCTTTTATAGGAGGTCTTGTTATTAATGAAAAGTGCAATCTGAATTGCAAACAATGTAATGTAAAAAATAGAAAAAATATTCCTGATTTAACTTATAACGAGATTCAAAAAGGGCTTCGGATTTTTTATAAAATGGGAATTCGTAATGTTTTTATTGAAGGCGGTGAGCCTTTTTTGTGGAAAGATAAGAATAAAAACCTGGATGATATAGTAGAGCTAGTAAAAAAAATGGGGTTTTACCTTGTAAGCATTTATACAAATGGCACATTTCCTATAAAGATATCTACCGATTCGGTTTTTGTCAGCATAGACGGATTAAAAGAGACAAATAACAAATTGCGTGGAAGCGGTAAAAATATTTATGATTTAGTAATGAAGAATATTAAGATTTCAAAACATCCTAATATAATTATCAATTTTACAATAAATACTCAAAATGAAAGTGAAATTGAAGAGTTTTGTAAAGAAATTTCAAAAGTTAAGCAAATAAAAAGTGTCTTCTTTTATTTTCATACACCTTACTATGGACTTGATGATCTCTTTTTAGATTTGAATAAAAAAAGAAGTATTATTAAAAGAATTATTACTCTAAAAAAGCAAGAACATAAGATATTAAATTCTTACGCTTGTTTAAAAGGAGTTTATAAAGACAATTGGCAAAGACCATCAAAGCTGTGCTACGTTTATGCAAATAATAAACTTTATCAATGCTGCAGAGCAATTGGCAATGATTTTGCCTGTGAAAATTGTGGCTACCTGGGCTATCCAGAAATTATTTATATTTTAAAATTGAAACCCACAGCAATATTATCTGCTTTAAATTACTTACCGAGAAACTGATGATTAATAATTTTTTAA
Source organism: uncultured Desulfuromonadaceae bacterium (assembly GCA_965370235.1). GTDB lineage: Bacteria > SDB-A > SDB-A > SDB-A > SDB-A > CBDUTX01. The sequence continues at coordinate 2,408 of CBDUTX010000263.1, forward strand.
CAAAAACCATAAGAAAATTTCTTGTTGGAACTGAACAAGATTTTATTTTTAAAAAAGCAGATATTAATGATTTTGAAATACCTGCAATTAAAAAAACAAACCTTTATATTCATATTCCGTTTTGTAAAAGCATGTGTCCATACTGTCCATATAATAGGGTCAAATATGATAAAGAAATGATTGATCCATATATTGAAGCCTTATTAAAAGAAATCGAAATATATTCTCAAAAACCAGAGAAAATTGAAATTTCATCAATTTATATCGGAGGAGGTACTCCGACAAATGCCATCGATGAATTGGAAATAGTTATTAATAAAGTAAGGAAATGTTTTAATATTGTTGGTGACATTGCTATAGAAACAACAATAGCTGATATAAACGAATACAATATTCAAAAATTGAGATCATTTGGAATCAACATGATTAGTATTGGGGTTCAAAGTTTTGATGATAAATACTTAAAATTATTGGGCAGAAATTATATTTCTAATGACATTGAGCCTGCAATAAAGCTATTGAAATCTGCTAAATTTAAAACAATTAATATTGATCTTATATTTGCTTTTCCGAAGCAAACTAAAAATGAAATTATGGATGATATACAAAAAGTAAAAGATCTTGCTGTTGACCAGATAACAGTCTATCCATTATTTACATTTCCATATTCAACGGTTGGAGAATATCTAAAAGTAAAAAAGATACAAACACCAGGTTTTTTTACCAGAAGAAAATTCTATAAAATAATTCATAATTATTTTACAAAAAATGGATATACAATGACTTCTGTTTGGAGTTTTAAAAGGAGCAATAGTAAAAATAAAAAATATTCATCAGTCACAAGAGAAAAATATATTGGTTTTGGAGCAGGTGCCGGTTCGAGATTTGAAAATATATTTTACTTTAATACATTTTCAATTTCTGAATATGAAAATAAGTTGTCAAAAGATATTTTACCAATTGCTATAAATATGCCAATAACTAAAAGGTTGTCTATATATTATTGGTTTTACTGGAGATTGTATGATACAAATTTTTTTATAAAGGATTTCAAAAAATATAGAGATTGGAAAATGAATCTATTGCTCAAATTATTTTTGATTTTAGGTTTTTGCCATAAAAATAAGAAAGTAATAAGACTAACTGAAAAAGGATCTTTTTGGATACATTTAGTCCAGAATTATTTCATGCTTAATTATATTAATAAAGTATGGAGTGTAATGAAAAAAGAGCCTTTTCCTGAAAGAATTAAAATATAAGATAAAAAAAATTGAATATCACATAAAAACAGATATATACTGCTTAAAAATAATAGGAGTAATTTG
>CBDUTX010000264.1:0-3718 GCA_965370235.1 uncultured Desulfuromonadaceae bacterium
AAGTATTATCTTTGTCCAATTATCTACAAAATTTACCGGAATAAAAACCTGTCCTTCGGTTATTACGGTTATTACGGTAGAATCCGTTGAAGGTCCCGCTCTGATATTTAATAAAGATGCAGTAACCTTTAAAGCCGAATCTCCTGTAACGCCCTTCAAATATTGATTGTTTGTACCGTCACCTCCGTTAATCCAGGCATAATAAGGACCACTACCCGATGGATAGTATATCTTATACCAGTTATCAGAATAAGAAAAAGAAATAAATCTTTCACCTTGATATACCTCAGATATAATAGGATAAATTGTTGATGGTCCCTCTCTTACATTTAAATCAGGTATTAAAACCTCTACTACAAAATGATTCTCAGGCGGTTCTATCCATAATACATGTTCAATAACAACCCATAGATCATTTTCCAAACCATCATATCCCAAAGCCCAGCATCCGGCGCCCTGAAGAGATGAATCGGAAGTAATCTTGAGATTTAAGCGGATGCTTGCAGAGTCATCAAACCAGCATTGATGCCATTGGTCTGAATAATAATTATACCAGGGAGTAGCTGAGAAGCTGTCCCATTCCCTCCCATGTATAGAAGCATTCACTTTAGCATTTGAAAATGTTACAGGAGAACCACTTCCTGTTGTAGAAGATCCGATATATTCTGATACTGTAGGCCAATCAAAACCAAAGTATGGCATTCCGAGTATAAGCTTGTCGGGACTGACTCCGAAAGAATCGATGAAATCACCAACAGAAGTATTAATAGCATAATAACCCCAGAAGGAACTGTTAAATGTCGGTGCATTGGGACCTGCAGTTCCTGAACCGCTGTAGTGGTATCCGTAACCCATCATAAAAAGACCATCAGATATATCTGAAAGAAGAGAGAAGTCATAACCGGGATACCAGGAAGGAACTGTTGGTATTGCAAGGTACACTTCATTTCTTCCGGTTGGATGACAGTGAAGTTCATCAGAGAGTTCAGTGATAAAAAGTGAAAATGAGTCCCTGACTGCTGATGTGACAAATTCAAAATCTATATTGACGCCTTCAATTTCATGAACATTTAAAAAGCTCGAAATATTTTGCAGGGCATTACCTCTTGCAGTAGAATTATTGAGAAAGTTTGTTACAGATGAATTTCCAAAAAGCGTAAAAGTCATATGAATTCTCACCCCTCGCGGGTGAGCTTGATTTATTATTTCACTGAATCTCGAAGGATTTGGAATCTGTCCGAGAGATCCATCTTCATTTACCTCTACAGAAAAATAAGCTATATGAGTAAGAAGATTATATCTGAAATTTATATAAGTTGAAACGGATACCCAAAATGGAAGATATCCATAATAGTTGTAATTCAAGCCTTCGGAAATTGATCTTTGATAAAGAGGACATTTTACTATCTCCTCAAAATTGAAGTCAGCATTCCCTATATTGTCTTCATATTCCAACTGATGAATTGGTAGGTGAGAAATTAACAGTAAAATTAAAAACACTAAAACATCCTTTTGTTACATTAATATTACTACTGCCCTTTAAAAAATACAAATGTGTTGATAATTTAAATAATTTTTCTTGCTTTAAAATACATCATTTGATAATATAAAAAAGTTTTGTTCCTTAATTTAAAAAAATTTTTCAAAAAAGAAATTATCAAATATTTTAATTCTATGATTTCTTTATCTCAAAAAGAAGATATATGCTTAGTTTAAAAGATATTAAATATTTATCAGACAAATGTAAAATTGAAGTTCATCAGTCTGAAAATGTTATTTCTATGATAGATGAAGGAATGACCGTTCCTTTTATTTCCAGATATCGAAAAGAAAAGACAGATAATTTAAATGAAGTTCATATTCAAAATACAAAAGAGATATATGAATATTTAATTAAATTGAATTCAAGAAAAAGAACAATTATAAAATCCATTGATGAACAGGGAAAGCTGACTGAAGAACTTAAAGAAAAAATTGACAATGTATATATTAAATCAGAACTTGAAGATCTATACCTGCCATATAAACCAAAAAGACGTACAAAAGCTACATCTGCAAGAGAAAAGGGTCTTGAACCTTTAGCTTTAATGTTAATTGATCCGGAATTTAAAGGGGATATTAGAGTTATTACTGCTAATTTCATCTCTGATAAAAATGAAATAAAAAATGTAGATCAAGCAATAACAGAAGCCGGTTATATCATTGCAGAATGGTTTTCTGAAAATGCAGAATGTAGAAGTAAAATTAGAAATTATATTTTTTATAACGGAATTCTTTCAGTTAAAGTATGTGATTCATATCTTAACAAAAGATCAAAATTTGAACAGTATTATGATTTCAAAGAAAAAATTTCATCAATGCCTTCTCACAGAATACTTGCAATTAGAAGAGGAGAAAAAGAAAAAATACTGAAGTCTGATATTACTTTTAACAAAGATAAAGTCATAGCCACCATCAAAACTCTTTTAATACCTGATGGACATCCAAATGAAGATTTCCTTTTTGAGGTTTTATCAGATTCACTTGAGAGACTGATATATCCATCGATCATCCTTGATGTCAAAATGCAGAAAAAAAAGTCAGCAGATGAAAAGGCTATAGATGTTTTTGCCTATAATTTAAAAAAATTACTTCTCTCCCCCCCTGCAGGAAATATCATTGTAATGGGTGTTGATCCGGGATTTAGATCCGGGTGTAAAATTGTCGTACATGATGAAACAGGTAAACTACTTGATAATTTTACAATATTTCCTAATAAACCTCAAAATAAGGTTGATGTATCAAAAAAACTGGTTCTAAAAATAATTGATAAATGCTCAGTTAAAGCTGTAGTTATCGGGAATGGTACAGCATCGAGAGAAACCAGGGCTTTTTTCAAATCCATTTTAAATAAGGATATATTCATTACAATTATCAGCGAAGCAGGAGCTTCTGTATATTCAGCTTCTAAAGTGGCGAGGGAAGAATTTCCCGATCATGATGTCACTGTCAGGGGTGCTATATCAATTGGGAGGAGATTTCTTGACCCTCTTGCAGAACTTGTTAAAATTGATCCAAAATCAATTGGGGTCGGACAATATCAACATGATGTCAGTCAAACTTCCTTGAAAAAAAAATTAGATTCAACTGTAATTTCTGTTGTAAATAATGTCGGGGTTGAGTTAAATACAGCCTCTTACCATCTTTTGAAATATGTATCAGGTATTGGAAAAACTTTAGCCAAAAATATTATTGACTACAGAGATAAAAATGGAAAATTCAATTGTAGATATAACTTATTGAAAGTGAAAAAATTTGGTGACAAAGCATTTCAACAGAGTGCAGGTTTCTTGAGAATTTCTAACAGTGAGAATATTCTCGATTCAACAGGAATTCATCCGGAGACATATTCCATTGTAGAGAATATGGCAAAAACTATTGATAAAAAAATCAAAGATATAATAAATAATAAAGAAATTATAGCCACTATCAAGCCGGGAGATTTTATAACAAATAAATTTGGTCTTCCAACAATTCAGGATATTATTTTTGAGTTAAAAACACCGGGAAGAGATCCAAGAAAAGATTTTAAAATCTTTGAATTTACAGAAGAAGTTCAAACTATAGAAGACATCAATGAAGAGATGATCTTGTCCGGTGTTGTTACAAATGTTACATTATTCGGTGCTTTTATTGACATCGGAATTCATCAGGACGGACTTGTTCATATCAGCCAGAT
>CBDUTX010000265.1:0-3707 GCA_965370235.1 uncultured Desulfuromonadaceae bacterium
AGATGTGCTTTCAGGAATTATAGCATCATTGATCGGGCAGGGACTTGATATGCCTGATGCAGCAATCACCGGAGTATTAGTTCATTCACTTTCAGGGGTTAAAGCTGCAGAATTTATTGGTTCCAGAAGCACAACGGCAGTAGATATTATAGATTGTATTCCTTTATCATTTAAATCAATAGAAAATGAGGAGAAATTTGATTTTATTCCAAAACGGGTTTTTTAAGGATATCAAAAAAAAAACCAAAAAATTATTTATAGTATTTTCAATAATATTTTTATTGATTATTATTCTTTTCATAACAGTTTTCTCTATCAGGGAATTGATAAACTCAAAAATCAAATCAAAGTTAGATTCATATCATCTTACTGTAAAAAATATTAATGTAGATCCTTTCGGAAAAATAATACTTGAAGATGCGGAATTTTTACCACCGAGCAAATTTACAGGGGGTTATATTGAAAGAGCAATAGTATATTTTTCTCCATTAAATCCTAAGAACATCAGTAAATTAATTTTAATCAATTTTTTCATTCCTTACAGAACTGATAATTCAAATGATCAAAGCAGCAGTGATGGTGGAAACAACATTGTTTTACCTGAAAAGATAATACTGGAAAATGGTTCGTTTGCTATCAATGGAAGAGTTTTTAATTCTTTGTATGGAGAGGTTAATCATGGTGGGGATGAAGTTATCCTCAATTTTCATTTTGGGAATTTAATCTGTTCTCTTTATGTGAGAAAAGAAATTAATGATTATGTTTTCAATTTAGAGGTAAAAGGAAAATATGAGCTTGGGTCAATGTTAAAACTTGAAGAGATTGAATGTACCGGCAGAATCCGAAATAAAGAAGTAGATGGGGTTTTTAATACTAAGATAACTTCTTCCTTTTTTAAAGACAGTATATATAATGTGAAACTGTTTTTTAAATTTGCAATTGATAAAGAAAATCCGAGCTTGTATTTGGAAGATTACAATATAGAAATAGTTTATAGATCAGGGAATTATCATGTTTACACAGATAGCTTCTACATACCTCTCCCTGAAAATGATATGATAGATTTAATCTACTACAAAATTTCCGGGAATATTGATATTTCCAATAAAGAGGACACAGTATTCTGGTTAATTGAAAATTTTATAATTGATGGTTTAGAAGTTTTTTCTCCATATCTAATACAAGATACCGTTTCTTTTTCTCCTTTTTATATTAAGGAAGGCAAGGGTTATCTAATTCCATCCGAGAAGTATCTGAATATTGATTACATTGGTTTTATGCCTGATTATGAGGAAAATTCTGCAAATACTATTGTTATTTCAGGAGATCTTAGAAAAGATACAATAATGGAGCTCAATTTGGAATTAACATGTCATAATCTTTCTATTCCTTTTTTAATAGAAAATATTCCAAAATCTCTTATTCCTCATATCTCTGGTATTCAGGGAAGAGGGAGTATTGATATGATATTTTCTCTATCATACAATTCATCAAAGCCTGATAGTACAGAATTTGTTATGTTAGGTGATTTTAATGGTGTACAGATAACATCTTTAGGGAGCAGTATTTCATTATATGAACTGAAAAATCAATTTACAACTTCAATAAAAATCGGTAATAACAAGGGTGAAAGAATAATAATTGGACCTGATAATCCATATTACGTTCCTTTCTACATTATACCGAAGCATGTATGGGGTGCAGTACTGACCTGTGAAGATGGAGGTTTCTGGAATCATCATGGTTTCAGTATATATCACCTTAGAAGAGCTTTAAGGGAAAATCTTTCCGAAGGCAGGTATTCCTCAGGAGGGAGCACCATTACGATGCAGCTTGCAAGAAATCTATATCTCTCAGGAGATAAAACACTTTCACGAAAACTTGAAGAAGCAGTGATTACATGGCAGCTTGAGCAGCATTTAACCAAAGAGAGGATTCTTGAGATATATTTGAATATCATTGAATTTGGTCCTGGTATAAGAGGAATTGGACAGGCTTCGTATGAATATTTTAATTTAGCTGTTTATGATCTTAATCCTCTGCAGGCTGCTTATTTAGCAAGTATTATCCCAAACCCGAATAGATATTACAGACTTCATTACCAGAGAAACAAAGTCAGTGAATACTGGCACAGTAACCTTTACAAGATATTAAAACTTGAAGTTAGAAAAGAATATATCGATTCGACAGATTATGAAATATTCTCTCAGGATAGTATAGTATTTTACAGTAAGGAATTTAATGAATATCTGTATTGATCTTGATGGAACTCTCTATTTAGGGGACAAACCTATAAAAGATGCAAAACATGCTTTGGAATGCTTAAAGAAAAACGGACATAAAATTACTTTTGCGAGTAATACAATCTCATCGATGCCGGAAGAAATTATAACAAATTTAAATAATATGGGATTTACTGCTGACATAAGTGAATTAATAACTCCAATATCTGTAGCAAAAAATTATTTTAAAAAATCAGGTATTGAAAAAATATTTTTCATCATCAGAGAACAGATGAAGGAAAAATTAGAAAGGTATTTTGAAATTGAAGAGGAATATCCCCAGGCTATTGTAATAGCTGATGAACCGGGAGCTGTTCCCTTTGAAAGCATTGAAAAAGCTTTCAGAATACTTCTTCACAAAGACATTAAATTCTTTACTTTGGCGATGAACCGTTTTTACAAATTGCCTGATGGTGAGATGAAAATGGATCTTGGTCCTCAGGTAGCCCAGCTTTCTTATGCTACCGGAAAAAAATCTTTAAATCTTGGTAAGCCTTCGGAAATATTTTTTAAGTATGCCCTGGGGAACTTCGAAAGAGCCGTCATGGTTGGTGACGATGTTGAATTTGATATCAAAGGAGCGATGGATCTTAAAATAAAAGGGATATTGGTAAAAACAGGGAAATATGATGATGGTTTTTTTCATAATTCCGGTATAGAACCTACGAAAATCATAAATTCCATTAGGGATCTACCGGAAGTGATAGATGAAATCAAAATAAAATAATATTTTGAATTTAACTTTTTAAATCCTTAATCCTTATTTACTGTTTTTCTCTTTGCTCTCAGTGGTTAGATATTAATCATTAGTCATTGTTTTCTCTGCATTAATCATAAAAATAGATAAAAGAATTTTATTCAGTAAAAAGATTTTATCATCATTATATTATCTGTCTGCCTGTAACAGACAGGCATTTATCTGCGTTCTATTCTTCAAAACTTACTCTGTGGTCTATACCTGCTGCAGGCAGGTGTTTATCAGTATTATCCTTTCATCCAACTTTGCACAACTTCGTTAAATCAAATAAACTACGTAGGGTTTCACAACATATCAAATAAACATCGATGGACAGGTCTGTGTTCTATTCTTCATATTTTTCTCTGTGTTTTCTGCCGTTCCCTCTGTGTATTATTTTATTACAGGAAATTCATTTCCTGTTTATTCTCGAAGAGAATAGTCAAGTTGTTAATGAAGGTAAATTGAATTTATTCATATTTACCAAATTAATAAACTGACATTTGAAATAAACAGTGTTTCTCTGTGGTAAAAAAATCTTATATTGGGGTGGGTACATTGTTAATTGATATTATCCCCTTATTATGTTAAAGAATTAATACTATCAAAGTGAGGTGTTTTTGAATAATCAACTCGTGATTGTTTTTCATTTTCCCTAAATAATTTCATGTTTAGTTTAAATAATAATT
>CBDUTX010000266.1:0-3699 GCA_965370235.1 uncultured Desulfuromonadaceae bacterium
AGCAATTTTTCTCGTTTTTTTGATTTTAGCATCTTTTTATGAATCTTTCAGATTGCCGTTTCTTATAATGATTGCTGTCCCTTTTGCAGGTGCAGGATTTCTCATATCGCTGATTATTACAGGGACAAGTCTCAATATAATTTCTCTCATAGGACTAGTCGTACTTGTTGGTATTGTTGTAAATGATTCAATTGTCCTCGTCGACAGAGCTGAGACATTGAGAAAGGAAGGAAAGGATAAACCCGGTAAAAATGCTGCAAAGAACAGGCTGAGACCAATTATTATGACAACTGTGACAACTGTTTTCGGTCTGCTTCCATTTTCAATCGGCAGCACACTACATTCACCGCTTGGCAGAGGAATAATCGGAGGATTGATACTTTCTACTTTTATAACTTTAGTCCTGATACCAATAGTCTATGACAAAATTTTTTCTAAATAGACCTAAAGCATTATTTTCTCTATATGCAATAATAACGATTTTGGGAATTACTTCAATTGTAAAACTCCCTGTAGAACTTTATCCCGAGGTTTCTTACCCGAGTTTACAGATATCTGTAGGATGGAACGATGCATCTCCTGAACTTATAGAAAAGAGCATAACAAGAAAGATAGAAAGCGAGATTTTCAAATTAGAAGGTGTGAGAAATGTTCAATCCCGTTCTATGAGGGGAAGATGTAATATTGAAGTTGAGTTTGAAAGCAGTGTTGATATGAGCTATCAGAAAGTTCTGCTTTCTGAAGCCATTTCCCATATAGAATTACCTTCCGAAGCAAGATCACCTGTTATTGAAGATAATTATCCCGATGAATTTGAAAAATCAGTTCCGGTAGTTATATCGATAACAGGACCATATAGTCTTGACAGTATGGGTGAGATAGGAAAAGAAATAAAATTGCTCATCGAGAGGGTGAAGGGTGTAAAAAAAGTAGATCTTTACGGTGATCCTGAGATAACCCTTAATATCAGAGTTACAGATCCTACAATCAATCCTTATTTTGTTGCCCGGGAATTTTTCACATTTGATGAAGCTGTCAATGATATTGAAATAAACGGAGTAAATATTTCAGTAACACTCGATCATCCTATATATCCCGAGGAGATGTTCATTGAAGGAAAACCCTTGGATGAGATTGCAGTTGTCGAATTATCTTCTGAAGAACCTTTCTGGATCAGCAGGATCAATGGAAATCCTTCACTTACTTTAAATATTGAAAAAAGGGTAGATATTGGTTTATTGGATTTTAGCAATAATATACAAAGAGCTATAAGTGAAATGGATATAGATGAAGCGGTTATTGTTGAAATTACAAAAGACAATGCAGATGATATCAGAGATAATATGAAAAATCTAGGTCTTGTAGCACTTATTGCGATAATTGGTGTTTCATTGACTTTTCTTTTCACTATGAAGAGCAGATTTTCAGTTTTTGTATTTTTTCTTTCTATTATATTTTCATCACTTATCACTGTAATATTAATGTATTTTACAAAATTGAGTCTCAATGTCCTGACAATGAGCGGTATAGCGCTTGGTTTTGGTCTTGTTGTCGATAATTCCATAATTGTTTTGGAAAATATTCTCAGGTTGAAAGAAGAGGGAGTTAAAGACCCTGAGAAAAATGCCGCAAGAGAAGTATTCTTACCTGTACTGGCATCTACACTAACTACTATTTCGGTTTTTATTCCATTTATATTTTTTCAGGGAGAAACAAGACAGTTCTATATACCATTTGCTCTGTCTGCTTCCTTTACTCTTTTATCATCGGTTTTTGTTTCATTCACTATTACTCCAACTCTTGCTAAGAAGTTAAAACCGGTAATCTCATACAGACCTAAAATATATGAATGGATTTTAAGCAAGATGATTAAATTACGGTATGTTGTCATTCCTCTAACTTTGATACTTATTGCCGGAGGTTTTTATATATTCAAAAATTATGTTCACAAAGGCAGTTTAATGTCCTATTGGGGTGAAGATGATGAAATAAATATTTATATTATTCTTCCTTCAGGATCGGAGAAAGCAGAAGTACTCAGAGTAGCCGAACTATTTGAAAATGAGATAAAAAAACATAAGTGTTATGAGAACTTCTATACGAGGATTTACGGCAGGACAGCTTATATTGAGATTGATTTTGACAGACCGACTGAAAGTGCAATGATTCTAAGGGAACAAATTCAGAGACTTGCGACTAATTTTGCTAATTGTCATATAAGAATTATCGGAATGGGAGAGCCTTTCTGGACCGGAAGCGGCTTCAGCGGATTTCCCCAGTTCACCATCAAGGGTTATGATTATTATAAATTACAACAACTCAGTGAAAGACTTAAAGTAAAACTTGAAGATCATCCAAGAATTGCAAATGTAGATATAAATTTTTCCTGGAGGGGAAAACAGAAGGAATTTATTGTATCACCGGAAATAACGATGATATTATACGGATTGCATCCGACTTATGTAGCTAATGTTCTCAGACAGAAGATATCATTTCCTCTTATAACTGAGGAACAGACATATAAATTGAATATATTCCGTGACAGTCTTCTTGAAAAAACTGAACTGATGTCTTTACCTGTAATGGAAGGGGTGGAACTCGGTGATATTTGCAGTATAGAGGAAAACATATCACAGGGCATGATCGAAAGAGAAAATCAGCAGTACACAAAAGCAATTGCCTATGATTTTCAGGGTCCATATAAAATGGTTGAGAATTTTAAAATTGCCTTTCTAAATTCAATCGATCTACCTGTTGGTTTTTCTATTGGAGGTTTTGAATTTGGCAGAGAGGAAGAAGGATTAAATAAGAAGGATATAATAATTGCACTTTCGCTTGCATTATTTTTACTCCTTGCAATTCTTTCAAGTCTGTATGAATCATTGAAAAAACCATTTCTTATTTTACTTGTTCTGCCTTTATCATTTTTTGGCGTTGCTTTGGTTTATTTTATATTCGATAAGATATTCGATTCCAGTGCATTTATAGGTTTGATTCTGCTTCTCGGAATTGCAGTCAATGACGGAATAGTACTAATTGATCATCTTTCTAAGGGTAAAAAACAAGATCTCGATGAGATAATCAAGAGAGCAGGGCACAGGTTCAGACCGATATTAATAACGACAATAACAACAATTGTAGGGCTGCTGCCGTTTGCATTTATGGAATCGGAAGTTCTTGTATTTTCTAAATTGTCGATTTCCTGTCTTGGTGGTTTGGTATTTTCAACTATTGGAAGTCTTTTTATATTACCTGTATTTTACTATACTTTTTTCAGAAAGAAAGAGAAAGACAGTGAACAATGCCAAAAACAATGATCAATTAAAGAGTTTTTGCCACGGAAAAACACTGCTTATTTCAAATATCAGTTTATTAATTTGATATATTTGAATAAATTCAAAATATCTGCATTAACAACCTGAATATTCTTTTCGAGAATAAACAGAAAATAAATTTCCTGTTATGAAATAATACACAGAGAAGAAGATAGAGAACACCTGCCTGTGGCAGGCAGAGCCCAACCACTTACAAAAAAAGAAAAATATTTTGACCTGTCTACTGTATGCAGGAAGAAAGAGAATAAAGAAGATAATATGCAATTAAAATGATTCTAGTCCAGCTTAAAAGAAAATTATAAAAGATACAAAAGTACAAAGAGAAAAAAATAATAAAAAATGCAAAAATGCAAGCCTCGAGCTT
>CBDUTX010000267.1:0-3692 GCA_965370235.1 uncultured Desulfuromonadaceae bacterium
AATCAATAAAATAATTACAAATATTGAATATTTCTTTTTCATTTCACTTATTATATCACAGGAAAGTTTAAAAGAGAGATAGAATCATTGCTTCAAAAATAATTAAATGCAGAAATTTTATTCATTTCTTTTATATGTTTTAATTATCAAATGCTCAGTTCTAATAATAACAATGATGAAGTTTTCCTGCAAATAAAATAATCATAATGTGTAATTATTAAATTCAAATCAAATCATGTTATTTCATTTTAAAGAAGGATTGATTTAATTAGACAATACAGTCTGGTTTTCGTGATATAAATTATTTTTTCCTGAAAATATTAAGAGTAACAAATTTTATACCTTCCATGAAAGAGGTATACCCATGAAATTCAAGGAAGAACCAAAATTGATAGTAATTGTTTTTTTTTTATGATATTGTAATTTAAAGATAGAAAAAGATATTAATGCTTTAAAAATTATAAGGATTTTTAAATGAAACTAAGGGTGTATGTAGACACTTCAGTCTTTGGAGGATGTTTTGATAAAGATTTTACAAAAATATCAAAAAGAATAATAAATGAATTTAAAAAAGAACTTAAAACATTGGTTCTTTCAGACTTAACCCTAAGGGAACTGGAGAATGCACCAGAAAGGGTTCGGCATTTATTAAGTGATATACAAGATGAAATTAAAGAATATATTATTCTGGATGAAAATTCAAAATTCTTAGCACAGAAATATATTAAAGAGAAAGCGATTAATAATAAATATTTAATTGATGCACAGCACATTGCAATAGCAACTGTTAATCGAGTGGATGTCTTAATAAGTTGGAATTTTAAACACATTGTGAATTTAAGAAGAATTCATCTCTATAATGCAACCAATTTAAAATATGGTTATCCAGTTATCGAAATACGCTCTCCAAGGGAGATTTTATATGAAAAATAAATTAAAAGAAAAAAAAATTGATGCTGTAAAAATGATGCGAGAAATTAGAGATAAACTCTCAGAAAGATATTTAAATAATCCCGAATCAGAAGAAATGGATTTACGAGAGATAAGAAAAAAGTATGGAATAAAACTCAAAAATAAGGAAAATATCCTGTAGGAGATAACCTTAAGGATTGTGTCGAACTAACCATTCCATCTTAATCTATTATTCAAAAAACCTGGTGTGAGATTTCAGTATAAGGGAATTGCTTTGAGTATTTCAGGAAGAAAATCCTACCTGATAGAGCTAATCACAAACAAGAAGTATAAAAAGTTTCAGGTTTTTTTATGTAGCTGAAACAAAAAAATAAGTCAGAGTTGTTCTTAAAGAATGAACAGAACAATGCAAAGAAAGCGGAGTGATATCGATATTATGATAATAGGTGATGTAGAATCCACAGAATTAGTTAGTAGTTTAACTGAATTGGAAATAAAATTCGATAGAGAAATTAATTTTACTCTGTATACAAAAGAAGAATTTCTCAAAAAAAAGGATGAAATTGAATTCTTGAAAAACATAATGGTAAAGGATAAAATTCTTTTGATAGGCAATATCAATGAAATTCAATGAAAGTATCTCGGATTTATTAAAACAAGATAATTAATTAATTTTAGGAATGTAGATTTTTTTTATTCTTTTTTATTTTTTTTTCTATCAAATCTCTTAGATCTACTGTCGGAAGAATAAAACTTTCATATGGTGAAAAACTTAAAACATTCATTAAATAAACTCTGACATTATTTATAATAATTGGAAGAGCAGAATACAATAAATATTGATCAATTTCTTCTTTATCGAGATTTTTACTAAAAGAAAAAATTGATTCTGCAACTAATGAAAAAGAAAATTTTTCTTTACTATTTTTTTTGTTTTTACCATCAAGTTTTATAATAATTTTATATTTCTGATTTTTATAATTTTTAGCTTTCGAATGAAGAATATCATAATCAATTTCTAATTTAAGGTTTGGTGGTTTTTTTTAATATTATATTCCTTACCTGGTATTGTTACTAACTGAAATGCTAATACAGAAAATCTATTGAGTGATAAAGGAGAATTAGTATATTTAATCATGCTACAAACCGTTTTCCTGTTACTTTATTAATATTTTTTTCTTTATATTGTCCAAAGGCTTTATAAATATTCCCCTTTATATCAAACTCCTCAGTAAAAACAAGTTCACTTCTTTCTTGAAATTCAGATTTAGGATTAAATTCATAATCAATTTCAAAAATATTTATCAATTTAGTTAACATTTTTAAATTGAGAATTTTATTAGCTTTAAACAATTGAGTAATAAAACTTGCCGTTACTCCTAATTTATCAGCCAATTCTTTTTTTGATATATCATTTTTATCCATTTCATCTTCAATTATTGATAAGAACTCTAGTTGGAATATCTCAGCTGCAAATGATTCCCTATCCTTTTCATCTTTGAAACTTAAAATATCAATTAAAACTTTTTTATCAAATTTATCTTTTCCATTCATATTGATACCCTCCAATATTTTCAATTTTACTTCTAATTTTTCTATTTATCTTTTGAGACTTTTTCTTAACTGTAAAAATCATCACAACTTTTTTTCTACCATGAAAAAATTCTTTACAATAAATACGTTCATTGTTCCTTTTTTGAAATTTCATTGCAGTAATATTCAAATTCCTTTTATCAATTTTTTCTTGAGAATAAAGATCTTTATTTATTTATTTTGTAAAATCAAATATACTATTCTTCTAAATACTTTTTTATTATTGTTTTTAGATATAATATCCAAAATATCATCTGAATTTTTTTTATCCATATATAATTCAACATCAATCATAATTACATTTTTATCAATTTAATTAATTCTTTTATAAATTCATCTAATGGATATTTTATTTTTTCTCTTATCAAATTTACCTATAGGTTAATTTATTATATTAATTATAAAATGTCAATATAAATAAATATTCTAAGTATTTTAAATCTATTATATTAGAAATAATAGAAAAACATAATATTCATATAATGACATATACATAATTTTTCTATTAAATATTTTTAAAAAGGAGGAAAAATTCTCCTTTTAATCACCTAATAACCGTCATACTCTTAGTCGTCTGATACTCCCCTGCCTGAAATCTCAGGAAATACGAACCATTGGAAACATTAACTCCCCTATTATCGGTCCCATCCCAAAATATCTCATAAGCTCCCGGTTCCCTTTCTCCATTTACTAAAGTTCTAACTCTCTGACCAAGAATATTATATACAACAATATTTACATTACATTGTCTTGGCAAAACAAACCTGATAGTGCTCTTATTCCTAAACAAACTGTTAGCACAGAGAATTGAGAAGGATTGTAGGGGAGATACAGAACTGTTTGAGCTTTCATCTGTTAAGAACATGTCACTCTCATCAGTAAATTTAACAAATGCTAGATCTTGTATCCATGAAGGTTCTGATGTATTAGTAATAGTCCCTCCAAATAAATATCCTCCATTAGAAGTCTGTATCATCTTTCCTGAGTAAGAACTGTAAATTAAATTTGAATAAAAAACAATTAATGGTGAAGATACACAACTTTCTTGACATGTGCCTTTTTGTTATTGTTATTTTTTTTTAAGAGGATATGCTTTTTTATTTCTTTAATCCACAACTTTTGATAATAACTCCACACCAATAGAGAAAAGGGAAGCTAATCTGTTTTTCAATCTAATCAGTGAAATG
>CBDUTX010000268.1:0-3687 GCA_965370235.1 uncultured Desulfuromonadaceae bacterium
CCTACTGTACAATGATGACGATGAGAACCCGATATACCTGTAGTACAGGTAACACCAAGATTTACATGAGTATGAGATAAAGTACCATAAAGAATATTCCCATACATAGCAATTCCATATTGTGCAAATGGAAATAAAACATTCCCTGTTATTGTCCAATCATTATCAGATGCTCCATTTAATACATAATCTGCTGTATCAGAATATATAGCTCTTACCGAATATGCAGTACTGACAATCTTTTTCCTCGGTGTCATTATCTCACCACCAACTGTTGTCTGTAACCATAATGGACTTCCCGTGAAATCATCAGGATCAAGAGGTGTGGTACTACCTAAAATTATATTAAATATTCCATTTACTACAGATACATTATTATGAGTTTCACTCCAGAATGAACTTCCACCTGTTTCAGATATAAATAAATTAAAAACCATATTGAGATTTCCTGTAACCGGTGTTGAATCTGCTGACAGAACAAGATATCCCTGATAATTCATCTGGGTTGGAATATCTTTTCCATCAATCGGAGATATCCTTATATCAGATCTAATATCTGCTCTTTCCCTGCTATTCTCAATACTTCTTTCATTAGCTGTTCCAATTATCATTGATACTATCAATGCGATAACTGAGACTGACTTCATTATTACTGTAAACATACTACCTCCTATTTGAAGTTTAACATCTTGAAATTAAATTTCTGTTTGTAGTTAAACTCCTGTTTGAAGTTAAACTTCAATGTTTTAGTTTGAGCTTCAAGCTCCTTGCCTTAAGCTCCTTAAGTGAATCTACAAGCTTTATATAGTTATCTGCAATTATCATGCCAAATAAAATATTACTTCTATACTTCACCTATGTCACTTGATTACGATATATACGTGAAATGCATGTGAAGCCAATGGTTTTCTTCAATTGGGGTGATTTGCTACACTTTTTCTTATTTTTTATGAATAAGAACAGTAACTTGCGGAATTACTTAGTTTAGTATTTTTGAGGTAAAAAACCACAGTGTGGTAAAAGGATACAATCTATCAGATATAGACTGATGCAATTTGGAACATTGATTGTTTTGGAGAAAATCTTCATATACCAGTTACTTTTGAAGACTCCCTATAAATATTGTTTCTTTATAGGGAGTATTCAAATTCAATAAATGACCTATTTATCTTATTAATTTAATTTCATTTTGTTAAATAATACCTGAGATACACTTCGGGTGGGTTTCACTATTGTCACATTCTTAGATTTATTAATTAAATTACTCCATCCTGTAAGTGTTTTTTCTCTTTTCAAAGCCTTTTTGTATCCTTATAAATTGAATGAAAGACCAACCATTAGACTTAATGGCATCATCAGACCTTCGTAAGTTATCATATCTAATCGAGCTAAAATTGGAATGCTGATATTTTCACTAACTGGCAGATTTACACCTCCACTAACCATCATGCCTAAAGCAATTCCTGCGCCACTATACTCTTCATCTTCACTACCGTCTTTAATGTAATCACTCAGGTAAGTATAGGTAGCTTCATAAAAAACACTATGTATCCCAATTCCTCCCTGTAATATAATATTGTTTCTCATGGGTAATTCAACAATACCCAGAATATGTATATCAGATCTTTTTTCATTCCATCTCGATTCTTGAATATAGCTCCAATCTTCCTGCTCTGCACTAATTTCTGCAGACCACAAACTTTGTAGTCCGAATTCAGCACCAAATTTGACATTGTTAAAATTCTTTAAAATTTGGGCAGTCAATCCTAAATTAGCTATACTAAAATTTTCCTTTCTGTACCCTTCTCCATAGTCTAAATCCTCTATTGATGGATGAATAAGTGTAGTCCCAATCTTTGGAATTACTCTCAAAGTCAAACCTTGAGCATTTACCTCAAAAATAGTTCCGGTTAATAAAACAATTACCATGCTGAAAAATATATAAATAGATTTTATAGTTTTCAATTTAATTCCTCCTTTTAAAATTAATAATCTAATTGACTCTTTGATGGACTTAATTCAATCACTTCACCTGTCACTTGATTGGCAACCCAAGCTCTAATGAAATAAGTATTTGTATAGTGTGTCCATTGTCCTTTTGCATAATCCCAACTTCTGCCATTACTAGTAGTATCAAATCCTAAAGAAGGTTGATTGATTCCATCCCATCCCATAGCTATAACAAAATCTTCTCCTCCATTGAAAGTTATATCAGAGGAAGTAATATAATACTTATTCCAATCATTTTCTGTTCCTGATGTGAATTCATAGTAAGCAATACATGTGTCTGCTGGAGTTGATCCAGACATCGGACAAATGTAAATAACATAATCATTATTCCCAGCAAAAATTTGACCCAAATGAACTGAAAACCCAACTAATTTATAAGTTGCTTTAGCTGCTGGTATAGTCATTCTGACACCTGAAGCTACATCCGATACTGACCAATAAAAATGAGAAAAAGGATTTCCATCATCATATTTAAGCTCAGTTGTATCTACTTGTCCTCCGGAACTAGGTCCAGCAGGATTACTACTGGTTCTTTTACTACAGCTCCATATTAAAATGAATGAAACAAATAGTATTATAAATGTTACTTTTTTCATGATACCTCCTAATATTAATTTTCATATTGTAAAATAATTTGCAAAATCAACTCAAACTTATAAGTAATAAATATTTATAGACATCTTCTTTTCTACTTCCTAATTTAGCTGGCTTAAGTGGAACCTTAATATAGCTCAAGCTTAAACCAACACTTGCTTAATAAATTTTGTCTGTCTGATTCTTATCATTTTTTTCATTTTCTCCTCCTTTTTAATTTAATAAATTTAAATATCACAATATATTATTGTGCAATTATCATGCCAAATAAAATATTACTTCTATACTTTACCTATATCTCTTGATTACGATATATACGTGAAATACATGTGAAGCCAATGGTTTTATGTAATTGGGGTGATTTGCCGCACTATTTATATGTGGATTTTATAACTTACGTAAATTAAGTAAGTTAAGTTATTTGAGGTAAAAAACTACAGTGTGGTAAAAAGATACAAAATTAATATATTTTAATTTTGTTTTAGATCATTTTTGTCTATAATGCGATATAATCGCTTTCTGTCAATTTTTAATTCTTTTGCAGTTTTTGATATATTCCATTTATGTTTTAAAAGAATTGTCTTAACAATCTCTTCTTCATAACTATCTAACATATCCTGTAGAGATTTATTCTCTAAATTTAAGATCTTTTTGGGAATATGTTTTATTTGCTTTCTTTTACTATCTGGAAATATATCACAAAAGTCTATTGGTTTATCACCTGTATGATTTACTACTGCTTTTGCAATTACATTTTCTAATTCTCTAACATTCCCTGACCAATTTTGAGATTGTAGAGCTTCTATTGCTGTTGCTGTAAAACCAGTTATATTCTTTTTACTTTTCTTTGAAAACTTTTTTAAAAATTGATATACTAATAATGGGATATCTTCCTTCCTCTCTCTTAACGGTGGAACTTCTATCTTTAGAATATTTAACCTATGATATAGGTCTTCTCGAAAATGTCCTTTTTTTATTTCTTCTTGTAAATCTTTATGAGTTGAAACAATTACTCTTACATCAACTGAGGTAGTGTAAAATTTTATGTGTAAATATTTCTGGCAGAAAAGAAAAAAGGTGCTT
>CBDUTX010000269.1:0-3675 GCA_965370235.1 uncultured Desulfuromonadaceae bacterium
GACAGTACTGATATTAGATATTAAAACTTTTGAAAAATAAAGGAGGTAATATGAAAAAAGTTGTAATATTCTTTTCTATTATTATAATAACCTGTAGTTTGTTTGCTCAATTGCCATGGACTACCAATTCATTCAGGTTTAGGTCTACATCAGGAATATTCAATGATGATCTTGATATTATTCTTGATCCCGGTGATATTCCTTCAGTTGAAGGCGCACGGTTATGGACAAATCTATCAAATATAGTTAGTGGTTTAGAAGATATTGAAGGTGGAAATGGAACTAAATATGTGACTGATAATAAATATGCTATTGGACAGAAAACAGAATTTTTTGGTTTTCATGATGCATTTCTTTTTCATAATATTGGAGTTAGAAATGGCAATACAGTTGATTCTTTCTCATCTCAGTATTTATATGATCCGAACAGTGGAATTTTAACTAGAATTGATGACAATAATAAATATAAAAACCAATATGATACTTCGGGAATGGATTATTATTTTGGTTTAGCAAAAATTTTTGGTAAGAAAAAATTAGGGATAGGTGTATGGCACAGAGGAAGAATGATTACTCAATTACCATATCATGATGTACATACTCAAAATTTCTATAGATATGATGGAAATTCACCTGTTCTTACATCATCTTTTACAAGTGCAAGATTAAATGAATTAAAAGAAAACAGAAAAACTACAGATTTTATGCTCTCTTTTTGGATGCCTGTTGGCTCTATGGATATCGCTATTAGAGGTTTATATGGAAATTATACTAAAGACGATAAATTGCTACAAACTTCTTATTCATATTTAAACAGAGCTCCTAATCAAACAATAATTTCAAGAGCTGATACATCAAAATGGTTGGAAGAAAATATTAATTTAAAAGGAACTCGATTTGGTGTTGAACTTGAGCAAAGATTTGATAATGATGAAAGAGGATACTGGCAATTCCAGGAAACTTACAGACATAGTTCTGCAAATGATCATAATGGTCTTTTAACAGATAGTTTTACATCAATTGATGAGATTACACTTGTTCCAGGAATTATGATAAATTCTCTTGATTCATTAAGTTCAGGAAATATTGATGCTGAAGAAACAGTTGATTATTTTTCATTAAGTTCACTTTTCTCTATAGATATTGGTGAAAGAGCTCGGTTTGGGCTTGGAGCATTTTTATCCTTTGATAGGTTCTCTTATGTTAAAAAATATCAGGATATTACTATGAATTGGAATTCGGAATATAATGATGGAAATAATGTCCCAACTTCTGATGATTCAACAGTATCTGCAACATCAATTAGTTCGTGGGAAGAAGAAAACAGCAGATGGACAAGAACTATTAGTATTCCAGTTGGAATTGAATTTGATTTTTCACATTCTGTTGCTATAAGATTAGGTGCTGAACATACAAGAAGCATAATCAATAATACTAATAGAGTGATTGATACTGGAACATCAACCGAAGTTGTACGAGTTGAATTAGGAGATGGATCCTGGTATGAATATACAAATAATTCAACAATTAGTGAAAACAATAGTGAAACTATAACACATCAATCGAATACACTATATACTTATGGAATTGGCTATAAAGTAAATGATTATTTGCAAATAGATTTTATGGGATTTTCTGATCTTACGGATTTAGGAACATGGAATTTATCTGCAATGATCTCATTCTAAAGGGAGGTGAAAATGAAAAAAAGAATTTTAATTTATTTAACTTTATCTTTTACAGTATTGTTGTTTTTTCTTATAAGTTGCTCACATAAAAATCTACCTGTAGGACCTACAGAAGAAAATCCTGGAAGTGGTGCTACTAATTTATTAACACCTAATGCAATTGTTCTTTCACATACAGATTTAACACAAATTAATAAAGAGGATAAACTTTGGTTTACTTTTCCATTTGATATGGATTCAGCTTCAATAGTTGCAAATATAACTGTTTTCGATACTACAAATAATCAAAATGTTACCGGAAACATCATATATCTCAGTGATGTTCATCAAGCATATTTTGAAGTATCAGATACATTTCCAAATGATGCTGTATTTATTGTCAGAATATTAAGCAATATACAATCCCTTCAAGGCGGAAGATTAGATGGTAATGGTAATGATACGATAGATGGTTCACCATATGATGATTATATTATTAGATTATATCGTGGAAATCCTTCTACTTCAGCAAATTCATATGATATAACTCCTCCAAAGATAGATCTTTCTAATACAACACCACGTAATGGAAATGTTTCAATTAATACAAATATAATACTATCATGGAATGGATTTGTAGATTCTTCTACAGTTACAAATAATTTTTATTTGCAGAATTCTCAGGGACAGACTGTAAATTGCAGTTTATCATTATCAGCTAACTCAGCAACGCTATATCCAATTGACAGTTTAAACTATAATGAATTATATACTGTTACTGTAAATGCATCTTCTATTACTGATACTGCAAACCATTGTCTTATATGGGGTGAGTATGCATGGACAGCATCAGTACCTGATTTAGTCTGGGATTTTCATACTGAAGGAGATACAGCCACAGATGCAATTCCACTTCACTTAAATTCAGCTAATTCTGGTACAGGTAGAGTTGAAGTAGTATTTGATGATACACTAGATCAATCAAGTGTAAATACAGATAGAGTATATATTATCAACAATTTAACAAAAGAAATATATACAGATGGAGAAATAGTATTTATTGATAATGATAGATTTTATTATATCCATCCTGTTATTTCATCAATTCATGATTTATCTTTAGTTATTTTAAAAGAGATAACTGATGATGCTGGAAACTTACTTGATGGAAATGGGAATAATATCGGAGGTGAAGAAGCAGATCCTGACAGATGGGATTATGAAGCTTCTGATGATATTATTCAGAATTTTTAACTTGTAATAGAATTAAATAATAAGCTAGCTGATAACTTTTAATATTTTTGGCTAGCTTTTAAATCCTTATAATTGGGTAACAGAAAACCTTTAATGATATTGTGTGGAGAAATTTTTTTCAGTTCTTAATTTCAATTTTCTAGATAATAAACTTCCTGATCCTACTTTACCAGTTGCAATATTAAGTGAGTTGGAAAAACATAGAATAAAATATTATAAAAGACCGTGATAAACCCATGTTTTGTAATATTTATTATTTTCAAGTCTGATTGGTACTACAGTTCTTTCAAATAAATTGTCCGGATGTCCAAAACCTTTAAAGGAGAAAAGTTCATCTAAAATATTTATTACGGAATCACCATCCGGACCGAATAAATAAAATTTACCGTTAATTTCATTTTCTCCTCTGAAAATCAATTGTCCTTCACTGTCATCTTCAAGTAATGATCCGGGTAGATACGCTGAGAAAGATTTACTGTTTTTTATATAATAATTTTCGTAACTATGAATAAAAGATGGATTTCCATACAAAAATATTCCATCTGCTTTAAGATATAAATAGTCTAAAAAGGACTCGGGTGGGAGAACATATTTACTGTAAGAAATCAGAAGCTTATATAAAATTTCACAAGAAGGAGTATATTCTTCTGCTTTTTCCTGAAGACGAACAAGAACTTCAATATTTCTGCCCATACTGAGAATTTCTATTACTCTTTGAATTGGATAATATTTATTAATATATTCTTTTTTACAT
>CBDUTX010000270.1:0-3654 GCA_965370235.1 uncultured Desulfuromonadaceae bacterium
ATCATAACTTTTCCTGATCTGTTTAACAGCTCACTTTCCAATCTATAAAAATATAATCCCTTTGCTTCGGGTATAAAAGGAATAATATATTCTCCCTTTTGACACTCACCAGACATGAGATTTACAATTTCTCTGCCTGAAATATCATAAATTGATAAATTTATTATTGATCTTTGTGGTATATGTAATCTGAATTCTGTCCTGTTTTTTGAAGGTGATATATAAGAAAATTGAAAAGATTGATCAGATGTAATATTCTCTTCAATGTTATTTATTAATTGAACAATATGTTGATTAACCTCTCCATATCTGTTAACTGAATATACTTCAAGTTTCCCATCTTCATCTGCATCACCAACAGCTAAACCAAAAATATAATTATTAAAGCCTTCAGTACCGATATTTGTTTTAAACCAAGTGCTACCATTCCACTTATACATTGATGTTTTTCCATCACAACAAGCAGAGAACACTTCATAATATCCATCGTTATCTCCGTCCCCAACACAAACATCCAACATATCGTCCCCGCCATAACCGACATATTCTTTATTCCAACTACTCCCTGTAAATCTGAATTGATATATATAATTATCCCAGTTTGCTACATAAACTTCAAACTCTCCGTCATTATCTCCATCTCCTACTACTACTTTAAACATCCAATCATATGATGAACCTATTGAAGTTTTATCCCAACCACCCGAGTAATTATATTTAAATTGATATAAATTACCATCTGCACAGGTTGTATATATTTCTAACTCTCCATCATTATTCCCATCACCAATTGCTATACCAATCATGACATTCGGAGTATTACCAATTATTTCTTTTATCCAATTAGAACCATCCCAACTAAATTTATATAGTAAACAATCATATCCAATACTATAAACTTCATATTTCCCATCACAGTCTCCATCTCCCACTACAACTCCATACATTCGGTTATTTCCAGATCCAATTACAGCCTGATACCAGGAATTATTTATCCATTTAAATACATATACATTACCATCCCAACATCCGGTATATACTTCAAGTTCTCCATCATTATCTCCATCTCCCACTACTACTCCATCTACTATATGTGTTCCAGCTCCAATAGTTGATTGAATCATATTATTCCCATTCCATTTTATCTGATAGACATTCCCGCTTTCACAAGATGTATATATTTCTAACTCCCCATCATTATTCCCATCACCAATACAGACCTGCCTCATTATATTATTACCACTGCCAACATTTTTTTTAACCCAGTCAGTTGAATCATTAATTCTCTCACAAACAGAAAAAAATAAATTAAATGTATCTTCAGCACTATCTCTATTTAAAGAAAGCTTGTATAATCCTGTTGAAACATTGTTTAAATTGAATTCACATTTTAAATAATTATTGGAAATAATATTTATACTTTCAGTGACAATATCCGGATAACCAGGTTTTATTAATTTTAATGAATTTACATTTTGGGAAAATCCATTTCCAAAAACATTTAATTCAATAGTTGTATCATTAACACCTGATAATGGCCAAATATATGTAATATTACCGATAAAAACCGTATCACACATTCCCCTTAAATTAACATAAGAAATTGGATCATTCTCTGCATTTGAATATATTTTTAAAGTATCAATAAATATTCCAATTGATTCAGGTTTATACATTACTTCAACAATATGTGAATCTGAAGATAAAATAATTAAAGGTAAATTAATATTATAAAAATTATATTCATCTAAATTATTTTTTATGCTATCTATTTGCAGATTGCTATCACCAACACTCTTTATATAAAAACTCCATGTAGATGAATCATTTAAGGATATATTCCCAAAGTTATGCATATCCTCAGTTAAATATATTGCAATATCATACATCTGTATTTTAGAAAACATATAAATATTATTATCACAACATGCTGCAAATATTTTAATTTTATCAGTATTATCACCATTTCCTGCTGTTAATCCATATACAGGTGAAGAAAAATCAAACAAATTTTCTTTTGTCCAGTTACCATCATTATATTTAAATAAATATATGGGATTGTTATTACTTGCTCCATAAACTTCATTATATCCATCATTATCCGCATCATAAACACAGAGATCCATCATTCCATCATAATATCCACCTGAGCCAAAACCAATATCAGTTTGTTCCCAGAAATTTCTGTTTCCTATCCACTTATATTGATATATATGACCATCCCAGTTGGCTGCATAAACTTCAAGAAGCCCATCATTATCTCCATCATTAACATCAATTCTGAACATCCAATTCCAGGAGAAACCTAAAATTGTCTTTCCCCAGGTAGTTCCATACAATTTAAACTGATATAAATGACCATCAGCACAAGCTGTATATATCTCAAGTTCACCATCATTATTCCCGTCTCCAATGTCAATTCCTATCATTTGTGCAAAGCCATTTCCAATTATTTCTTTTATCCATATTGATCCGTTCCAACTGAACTGATAAAGATTATGATCATATCCAAGTGAAAAAACTTCACATAAACCATCATTATTACCATCACCTATAACTACACCATACATTCTATTGCCACCTGAACCTATGATAGTCTTATTCCATGTACTTCCATTCCATTTAAATAAATATACATTACCATCCCAATTCCCTGAATAAACCTCGTTTACTCCGTCATTATCCCCATCTCCCACTACTACTCCATCCATATTATTATTTCCGGACCCAAGTGTTGTTTTTATCCAATCACTGCCATTCCATTTGAACTGGTATAATGAATTATCCTCACTGGTTGCATAGATTTCAAATTCTCCGTCATTATCTCCATCTCCTATGCAAACCTGCCTCATATAATAATTTCCTGCACCAACAATTGTTGTGTCCCAACCTAAACCAATTAAATCAATAATTCTTTCATAAATTAAAAAACCTAGATCAACCGTATCCTGATAACTTGTTAAATTAACAACAAGTGAATATGAACCAATATCCATATTATTAAAATCAAAATCACATTTAAGAAAATTATCCTTTTCAATTATAATATTTGTTGCAATAATATCAGGACTGCCACTTTTGATTAATTTTATTTCATTAATACCTGCTAAAAAATTATTACCAAAAATATGAACACTTAAAGAAGTATCATTTACAGCTGCATCAGGCCAGAAGTGAGTTATAGATGCATTTAAAATACTAAAAATACTCAACAATAAGATTATAAATAATTTTCTCATAATTACCTCCGGGATTTTAGATAATTATTAAAATTTATAGTAATGTCCTAAAATAATTATAAATCGATAAGATTTATTTGTACACATAAATCACTGTTTTTTTAGCTTTGTTAGAATTCAAATTAAAAAAATCAATAGTATTTTTTAAAAAAATAGATTCTTTCTGTAAACAACTCTCTTGCATATACAGAAAGGTATCAACTTCTGAAAAGATAAATAAGAATATATAGAGAAAAGAGTGAAAATTTCTTATATATAAATCCTCCAAAATTCTTTAAAAAATGTAATATTTAGATTTTAATTCTTCAAATTTCAGTTATAATACAGGAAACTTTATGAAAATATGTCATTTAACTCATAATTATCCAAGATTCCAAGGTGATTATTCAGGTTTTTTCATCAAAGATCTTGTGTC
>CBDUTX010000271.1:0-3640 GCA_965370235.1 uncultured Desulfuromonadaceae bacterium
ATGCAAATGATTTCATTATTTGTGATGTAAAAAATGAACATAAAGAACTATTGAAATATTTTAATATAGGTGAAAAAGATTTTTTGGATTATAATAAAATAAGTAGTCTATAAACAAAATACTATCTTATGATATTACATGTGTTACGTTTTTATAGGGTTGAAATTGGGATTAGCAATACAATTCCTGAAACAATCATTTCTCTTGCAGAGTAGTTATTTGCTCTATACCAGATATCAGGATCTGAAAGTGTTTTAGTTGTTCGAAAACCATACCAATTATTTGGTTTGATCTTTTCTTTTAACATAGGTATTGCGAAAATAATCTCAATTAATCCAATAAAAGCCATTGATAATATAATTACTATTTTTTCATACATATCGGATAACTCCTTTTGGTAAAAAATTATAACATACAAATTATTTTTATATTATATCAAACAAAAATAACTCTTTGAAAAAAATTGAATTAGAAGTATATTAATTTAATTCGTACTTAGAAAAAAAGAATTTCTTTTTTCAGTTAATAAAAAAAATATGTCTTTATCAAAATTATATGAAAAAACTATAGATTCTCTTGAGAATCCTTTTCATGTTGTTGATAGAGATTTCAAATTCTTAATTTTCAACAGGTCGTTTCATAATTTTGCTAAATGTGCCGGATTGAAAATTGAAAATCCAATTGGAAAAAATCTATTTGATATTTTTCCATTTCTTTCAGAAAAAGTAAGAGAAGAATATAATCTTATATTAGAAGGAAAAAAGGATATTGTTACAGAAGAAATAAATTTATTTGACAGGAATGAAATTATTACAGAGACAAGAAAAATTCCTGTAATTGAAAATGAAAAAGTTGAGTATATTATAACTGTAGTAAGGGATATAACTGAGAAAAAAAAACATGAAATGTCAATAATGGATAGTGAACAGAGGTTGAGGTTAGCTTTAGAAAGTGCAAAAGAAGGTATCTGGGATATAAATTTTATCAGCGGAAATATTTTTACAAATAGAGAATGGGTAAGTATGCTTGGATATGATACAGAAAAAATCAGGTATAATTTTGATTTCTGGATTGATCTTATCCATCCGGAAGACAGGGATCGTGTAGTTGAATCATTAAATGAGCACTTGTATGGAAAAAGCTCTTTTTATGAATCAGTATACAGAATCAAGAAGAAAAATGGAGAATGGATATGGATTTTAGATCATGGGAAGATTGTTGAAAGGGATGAATCTGGAAAAGCAATACGGGCTATTGGAACCAAAATGGATATTACAGATAGAAAAATCCTTGAAGAGAAATTACAGGAAAGCGAAGAAAAATTCAGGAAGATCGCAAATGCTATATCGACTGTATTCTGGATGATTTCTTCTGATTGGAAAAAAGTAACATATGTAAGTCCAGCTTTTGAAGATATTTATGAATATAAATGTGAAGAAATATATAGAAATCCAAAATTATTGATTAAAATTATACATACCGATGATAAACGCAGAGTTTTATCTTTTATTAAAAATCTAAAAACCGAAGATACAGATATTGAATTTCGAATACAGACAAAAACAGGAATTGTAAAATGGATTAGAAATAAAATATTTCCAGTTAAATCTAAGAGTGGGGAAATACTTGTTTTAACAGGAATAACTGAAGATATTAGTGAGAAAAGAGAATTAGAGAATAAACTGAACAGGGCGGAAAAAATGGAATCTTTGGGATTGCTTGCAGGAAGTGTTGCACATGATCTTAATAATTCACTTCTTCCCCTGGTAGGTTTTTCAGATATGCTGTTAAAAGATCTTTCTATTGATAGTAAAATGAGAGAATCATTGGAAATTATAAAAAATTCAGGGATAAGAGCTGCAGAAACTGTACAAGATCTGTTAACCCTTACAAAAAGAGGTGTTTATGAAAAAGAGGTGGTGGATTTAAATAGTATTATAGCTGCGTATTTAAATTCTCCTGAATTTGAAGTAATTAAGAAAAAATATCCGGATATTAATTTTCATATCTATTTGGATAATTCATGTTTAAAAATTTTAGGTTCTGAAAATCATCTTTATAAAAGTATTATGAATTTAGTATCAAATGCAGTTGAAGCTATAGAAGGAGAGGGAGAAATTACACTTAAAACAGAAATATCTTATATTGATAAATCAAAAATAAAAAATGGCTCTTTAAAAAAAGGGATGTATATAAAATTTATAATTACTGATACCGGGCAGGGAATAGAACAGGAAAACCTGCAGAAAATTTTCGAACCATTTTATACAAAAAAGGGAAAAAATAAAAAAGGTACAGGATTAGGTTTGTCTGTAGTCTGGGGAACGGTTAATGATCACAATGGTTATATCGATGTTAAAAGTAAAGTTCAAAATGGAACCACTTTTACTCTATATTTCCCGTTGTGTTCTGAAAAGATCAGTATAAAAAATATATTTGAGAAAATATATAGAGGGAAAGGTGAAAATATCCTTGTAATAGATGATTCTCAGGAACAGAGAGATGTAGCAGAAATAATGTTGAAGGAGTTAGGTTATAATGTGTATTCAGTTGAATCCGGTAAAGAAGCAATTCACTATATGAATAATAATTCAGTTGATCTTATCATACTGGACATGCTTTTGCAGGATGACATGGATGGATATAAAACATATTCAGAAATTATTAAGTTCAAACCACATCAAAAAGCAATTATAGTAAGTGGATTTGCAGAAGATGAAAGAGTTAAAAGTACGCAGAAATTAGGTGCTGGGATATATTTAGAAAAACCTTATATAATTTCCGGTCTTTCCAGA
This sequence comes from uncultured Desulfuromonadaceae bacterium, assembly GCA_965370235.1. GTDB lineage: Bacteria > SDB-A > SDB-A > SDB-A > SDB-A > CBDUTX01. The sequence continues at coordinate 2,796 of CBDUTX010000271.1, forward strand.
GCTGTTAAAGAAGAACTTGAAAAGAAAAAAAGGTAATCTATAATCATTGTAATTAAGAAAATTATATTATAATATGCAAATGAATTGCGCAAATAATTTGCAATTATTAATATTATGACAAAAATAAGAAGAGAGATACTGGAAATTGTTAAGTGTTCATCAAGACCACTTCTTATAAAAGAAATAATTGATGAATTGAGAATTAAAGTTGATCTTTCTTCTGTATATAGAGCTTTAAAATTCCTATTTGATTCAAAAAAAATTCATCTTTTTTCATTTAAGAATAGAAAGTATTATTTTTCAAATCAAAAAGAGGAAAGTGGTCATTTTCTTATCTGTAAGAGCTGTAATGAGATCAGAAGTTTTGATAGCTGTATAGCCGAGAGTCTACAAAAAAACTTCAGTGTGATTATAAATTTAATATTACTGAGCATATTTTGTATTTTGAGGGGTATTGTTCTGAATGTCAGAAGTATATTGAAAAGAAGAGAAAATATGATCAATAGTTTAAAATATATTTTATCCATTATTTTGATAATTATTATGTTATTTTCATGTTCTGCTGATAGAACAGAAAATAATGACAGTAATTCAAAATTACAAATTGCAGTTTCAATTTATCCATTATTTGATATTGTAAGAAATATTACAGGTGAAAAGGCAGATGTTTTTTATTTAGTACCTCCCGGAGCTAATCCCCATATATTTGAACCTGCACCACGGGATATTGAAAAACTTTTGAAAGCGGATATTTTTTTTGGAATTTCTGAAAATTTTGATTCATGGATAGGTAATATGTTTCTTTCTGAAGTACACTTGTACTATCTTGCAGAATCAAATCTTCA
>CBDUTX010000272.1:0-3622 GCA_965370235.1 uncultured Desulfuromonadaceae bacterium
TTTCCGATGATCTTTTTAAAGCAGACTATAATTTCAGTATAAAACTTCCTCGCGATTATGTTATTTCTGGCAGTAGCGGTACAGAAGACAGTGGTTATGTAATTGGAGTTCAGCATATGAGAAGCGGAACTCATAATGCAATCAGCAGATATATAACAGTTATCTGGAAAACAGATCCTGATTTTTTACCATCATTTGAAAGTATTACTGAATGGAGAGATGGTTTTGCATTAACTTATTTTGAAGGAGATCAATTAATTCTAATAGACAGCATTTCAGATAGCCTGGGTTTGAAATTTGAAGGTCTCTGGCAAAATCCTGAACAAGGTGCCGGTGGTCCCTGGCAGGGATGGATAATTATTCATAATGATATAGTATACCTTGTTGAAACACATGTATTTTCTCCAGGAAACAAAAAAAGTTTTTACCTTGAAGAGCTCAGGCTTATAGCCGGAACTTTTCAAATATTAGAATAGGAGGTTTCATGCCTGAAGGAAAAGCAAGCCCTGAAACGTTGAAACTTCAGAAAAAATATGACAATGATCCAAACTCTAGAGTATTTGTCAGACTTGCTGATAGTTATTTAAAAGACAAACTTAAAATTGTAGCTTTAGAAATAGCAATAGCAGGTGTCGAAATACATCCAAAATATATCCAGGGACTTATTGTTTTAGCCAAATGCTATGACAGTTGTGGAAATATAAATAAATCAATAGAAACATTCGATACGGTTCTTGATATTGATCCTGAAAATTTCTTTGCATTAAAAAATGCTGGGAAAAACTACTATAAAATTGGAAATAAAATTAAAGCTCTTGAATTATACAAGACTTTATTTGACCTTTCACCATTTGATGATAAGCTTCAGGGCAAAATAGAGCAGATTGAAGAAGAAATCAATACTTCACCCGAAAATGTAGGTTTTTTCAAAGAATCAATTGATAAAAAAAACTTATCTAAAGAAGATATTGACCTTCCATTAACAAAAACCGAAAAACCCGTTGTAGAAGAGATAAAAAAGGATCAGGAAGCAGATACTCTCAATCTTATAATAAAAGACGTCCAGGAAATTGAAAAAAACAAATCCCAGGAACTGAAAAATAATGAAGCCCTAACATTTCTTGAACAAGAACTTAAAAAACTTGATAGTGAAAAATTCTATACTGAAGATACATCTCCCGATCAAAGAAAGGAAATAAAGACAGAACTTTCCTCGACTTCAGAGAAAGCACAAACAGAGGATGAAGTCTTAGAAAAAGCTATAACTGATGACGAATTATTGGATTTTAAAACACTTGTTGAGGATGAGGAATATCTTAAGGATTCTAAAATTGATTTCGGTCAATCTCCTGAAATTGAAAAAGATGATAAGCTTGAAAAGGAGATTTTCGGAATTAAATATGAGAAATCCGATGAAAAATCACCTGAAGAAATTTCAGAACAGAACCAAAAAGTGAAAAAAGAAATCAAACAAGAAAAAATTCAATCAGACGATATGATATCAAAAGAAGTTGAAGAACTTGAAAAAGAACTTGAAGACAGCCTGTCAGGAGCTTTTGAAAAACCTCTCGAGAAACAAAAGGAAGAAAACGAAAAAGATAAAATAATTGAAAAAGTAGAAGTTGAAAAACAAGAAATAATACTTGAAGAAAAACTACCAGATGATTCTGAAAAACCTCTCGAGAAACAAAAGGAAGAAAACGAAAAAGATAAAATAATTGAAAAAGTAGAAGTTGAAAAACAAGAAATAATACTTGAAGAAAAACTGCCAGATGATTCTGAAAAACCTCTCGAGGAACAAAAGGGAAAAATCGAAGATGATAAAATAATTGAAAAAGTAGAAGTTGATAAACAAGAAAAGATCCCTGAAGAAATCCCATCTTACAATGGAGAGATCAGAAGTATTACAATGGCAAAGATATATGAGGAACAGGGTAATATCGATAAAGCAATTAAAGTTTATAAATCATTACTTGATGAGCATTCTGAAGTAAATGAAGATATTAAAAGATTAGAATCTATTTTAAAACTTAATAAATCAACGGGTGATAAAAAAGATATGAGAGAAAGTATAAAAGACGAGCCTACTAAAATAAAAGGCATAGATGAATTTAAAAACTGGTTGGATAGTATTGAATGAGGAGGAAATTTGAGCAATATTTCTGATATTGGAAAAGATAAAACAATTAAATATGATAATAAAATATTTAAAATAGTTGATTATCAACATGTCAAACCAGGAAAAGGTGGAGCTTTTGCACGTACGAAATTAAAAAATGTTGAAACAGGTCGGGTAATTGAAAATACTTTCAGAGATAATGATAAATTTGAAATAATAAAAATAAATAGAAGAAAATTCCAATTTCTATATCATGACGGTTCTCATTACTGGTTTATGGATAATGAGACTTTTGATCAAATCTCAGTTGAAGAAAAAGTTATCTCCAATAAAATTATCTGGTTAATAGAAAATATGAATTGCGACCTTCTTTATGCTGATGAAAAAATAATTGATATTGAAATTCCTCTGTTTTTAGAACTGAAAATTGAAAAATCAGAACCTGGAATAAGAGGAGATACTTCAACTCCGGGAACAAAACCTGCAGTATTAGAAGGCGGTATGAAAATTGATGTTCCCCTTTTTATAAATACTGGTGATATTATCAAAGTTGATACAAGAACAGGAAAATACATAGAACGAATTAAATAGTATATTTTTTACATATTGTATATAGAGTTTTATGTAATAAATACTTAAAATCTATTTTTTTATTTTAAAATTTTAAAATGAAAATATTAACTGATGCTTCATCAATTAACCTGCTCAATAAATCACTGCAGAAATTTTCAAAATCAATTATTAAAGACATATTCTTTTTCCCAAATGGTTTATCATTTATAACTGATAGTGGATTAATTAATATCATTCTTCATACTCGTTTTTCATGGATATTCTCTTCATGTAATATTTTAAGTAATACTAAAAGAGCTACAGGATGGATCGAGGTGCTTAAAAATTCTACTATTGATAATATCTTACAGTATAATAATGACAGAATAATTTATTTTAAAGTAAGTGTTGAACAATTTGGCTCAGTTGAAAAATGGTATATTTGGATTGAATTGATCGGTGGGTTTCCTAATATATTTCTTACAAAAGGAAATAATTATAAAATTGTAAGATTTTTTAGAAAATCAAAATCAAAAACAAGAACATTAAGTGTCGGTTCAAATTATCTACCTTTAAAATCCAAATTAAATGAGACCACCTCCCTGAACAAATCTAATATCATCGATACTTTCAAATTTGAAAACGGAGCAAAGTTAAATAATTTTTCGTCCGAGAATGTTATTAAAACTGAAGTAAAACCTGATATTTATTACATATTACCTTATTTCAATCAGGAAAAATTTACTCAAGTTGATCCATTGACAATTCTTAAAGAGATAACAAATATAAATGAGGAAGAAAAACCAGATGATAGAGAAATTGCCTTGAATAAAATTGAAAGGAAAATTGAGATTTTTAAAAGAAATAAAAATACTATACTTAATCTCGAAGAATTAAAAAATATCGGTGAAAAAATTAAAATCCTTCCTGAAAATCAATGGGATAGTATTA